>NZ_JAGQBY010000170.1:0-6622 GCF_024345875.1 Synechococcus sp. EJ6-Ellesmere | reverse complement strand
AGCGGATGCGCTCTTCGGCGTGGCGGTCGAGGTCGGCCGTGGTCATGCCTGGAGCGGCCATCTCCATGATCTCGCGCAGCACCGTGGCCACGATGCGGCTGGCCTGGCGCATCACCTGAATCTCGCGAGCCGATTTGATCTCGACCCCCCGCCGTCCCTTCTGGATGCGCGGGCCGGTGCTGGTGGTGGCTGCGGCGGCTTTGGTTGCGGTGTTGGGAGTGCCCGACAGCAGGTCAGCAAAAAGATTCATTGACGGGGCCCGGGCAATCCAGAGTTCAAGCTATCAACTTTCCTGATCGATGCTGTCGACCATGCAGGTCCTGGCCAGGCTGCGCCGCTGGCACGCCCTGATCGCGCCTGTAGTGGTGCTGCCGCTGCTGATCACGGTCACCAGTGGCATGGGCTACCGCCTGCTGCGCGACTGGGGCGGTCTCAGCCGCGACCAGGTGCATGGGCTGATGGTGCTGCATGAGGGTGAGTGGCTCGGGCCCGTCGGCAAAAGCTGGTATGTGGCCCTCAACGGACTGGGGCTGCTCTGGATGCTGATCACCGGCACAGGCCTGGCGCTGCAGGGGTGGAGTCGGCAGCGGGGGCGCGGGCGGCCGGAACGGGAGGAGAGCTCTGAGGAGGGGGGAACATGAGCCGTTACAGTGGTTGTTTGGCCGGGCGATCACACCTCTGGGATGGCCGCGGACTTGAACGACAGCGCCGAACTGATGGCGGAACTGAAGGACGACATCAACATGGATCAGACGAGCGTGGATGAGACCGGCACAGCCGAGACCGCGGCCCCAACGGCCGTGGCAGACAAGCCCGCCGTGTCCCCGGCTCGCACCGGCAAGCTCAGCGCCCAGGACCTGATCCGGGCCTTCGAAGCCGAGCAGCTCAAGAGCGATCTGCCCGAGATCTACGTGGGCGACACAGTGCGTGTGGGCGTACGCATCAGTGAGGGCAACAAGGAACGCGTCCAGCCCTACGAGGGTGTGGTGATCGCCAAACGCCATGGCGGGCTGAACGAAACCATCACCGTGCGCCGGATTTTCCAGGGCGTGGGGGTGGAGCGGGTCTTCCTGCTGCACAGCCCCCAGGTCGCCACCGTCAAGGTGGAGCGTCGCGGTAAAGTAAGACGTGCAAAGCTCTTCTACCTACGCGATCGTGTGGGGAAAGCCACCCGCGTGAAGCAACGCTTCGATCGCTGAAGCTTCATCGCTCAATTGCCCATGCCGGTGCCACCTCGCGCACCGGTTGAGGGGGCATCGTCATGCGCCGTTAGTTCAGCTGGTAGAACGCAGGTCTCCAAAACCTGATGTCGGGGGTTCAAGTCCTCCACGGCGCGCTCGATGCCCCTTCCTGCTCTTTCCTGGTTCCGGACATGGAGTTGGATTTACAACCCGGTGATGTGGTCAAGGTGCTCGAGTCCGCTGCCCTTGGCTGGGTGCGGGCACGGGTCATCCGGGTCAAGTCCGGCGGTCGTGTGGTCGTCCAGAGCGACCAGGGCCGTGAATTCACAGCAAGGGGCAACCAGGTTCGCCTGATCGAACCCGCTGGGTTCCGCCCCTGAATGCCTGCCGCTGTCTGCGCCAGTTGACGGCGGGGCCAGCGGCAGTGGATACTTCCCTAGTCGTCATCACGACACCAGAAGCCAGGTCGGGCAAGGGTTTTCACCTTTCTCATCTCACATCTGGGACTGTAGTTCAACCGGTTAGAGCACCGCCCTGTCACGGCGGAAGTTGCGGGTTCGAATCCCGTCAGTCCCGTTTCACTCTCATGAGCGTCTGCCGGTGACCGTTCGGGTTCGTCTGGCTCCCAGCCCCACGGGAACCCTGCACATCGGCACTGCCCGCACGGCGGTCTTCAACTGGTTGTTCGCCCGCCACCAAGGTGGCGACTTCCTGCTGCGGATCGAGGACACCGACCGGGAGCGCTCCCGGCCCGAGTTCACGGCCGACATCCTCGATGGCCTCGCCTGGCTCGGCCTGAGCTGGGACGCGGAGCCCGTGATCCAGAGCGAGCGGATCGAGACCCACCGCGCCGCCATCGCCCAGCTGCTCGCCTCGGGTCACGCCTACCGCTGCTTCGCCTCGGAAGCCGAACTGGAGCAGATGCGCGAGCGGCAGAAAGCCAGCGGCTCCGCACCCCGCTACGACAACCGGCACCGGGATCTGACCCCCGAGCAGCAGCAGGCGTTCATCGCCGAAGGCCGCGAAGCGGTGGTGCGCTTCCGCATCAATGATGGGGCCACGATCGGCTGGAGCGATCTGGTGCGCGGGGAGATGCGCTGGAGCGGCAGCGACCTGGGCGGCGACATGGTGATCGCCCGGCGGGCGCCGGCCGATCAGATCGGCGACCCCCTCTACAACCTGGTGGTGGTGGTCGACGATGCCGCCATGGCCATCAGCCACGTGATCCGCGGCGAAGACCACATCGCCAACACCGCCAAGCAGCTGCTGCTCTACGAAGCCCTCGGCCTGCCGCTGCCCGTCTTCGCCCACACCCCCCTGATCCTCAACCAGGAGGGCCGCAAGCTCTCCAAGCGCGATGGGGTCACCTCGGTGGGTGAGTTCCGGGCCATGGGCTACACCGCAGAGGCGCTGGTGAACTACATGACCCTGCTGGGCTGGTCACCTCCGGAGGACATGGGCGAGCGCTTCACGCTTACGCAGGCCGCCGCTGCCTTCGACTTCGATCGGGTCAACCGGGCCGGTGCCCGCTTCGACTGGGACAAGCTCAACTGGCTCAATGCTCAGGTGCTGCATGAGCTGCCCAGCGCCGAGCTGAGCAAGGTCCTGGTGCCGCTCTGGCAGGCCGAAGGCTGGAGCGCGCCAAGCGCCAGCCGTAACGCCTGGGAGCAGGAGCTGGCCGAGCTGCTCGGCCCGTCCCTCACCACCTTGCGCGACGGAGTCGAGCAGGCCCGGCCGTTCTTCGAGCGGCCCGAGCCCGATGCCGGCGCCCGCCAGCAGCTGGAGGCCGATGGGGCCATCGCGGCCCTCACCGCCGTGCTCGAACGCCTTGAGGCCAGCGACTCCACCGACTCACCGGATCTGAGCGTTGAGCAGGCCAAGAGCCTGCTGGCTGAGGCGGCCGTTGCCGCCGGAGTGAAGAAGGGGGTGCTGATGAAGAGCCTGCGGGCGGGCCTGCTGGGCAGCCTGCAGGGTCCGGATCTGATCACCACCTGGCGGCTGCTGCATGCCAGCGGCGAAGACCGGACGCGGCTGATGCTGGCCGTGGCTCAGGGCTGAGGGTTCTCCAGGGGCAAGGACTGACTGGCCGCAGCCGGCGCAGGGATGACCCCAGCAGCGGCGAGCTGTTGATCCTTGGCTTCCTCCCGCTGGCGCTCCTCCTCCTCCATCTCCTGCTCGCTGAGGCGCAGGCCCAGCGGGCCCGCCAGGGGAGTCGCGGTGAATCCCTGCAGGCCCACGGTCATCAGGATCGTGAGGAACACCAGCCCCTGCAGCGCTCCCGCCCCTTCCACTCCCGCTTCGTAGAGGCGCAGGGCGAACAGGCTGGCCACGGCGGCGGTGACGATGCCGCGCGGGGCCAGCCAGCTCAGCAGCACCTTCTGGCCACCGCTGAGGGGCAGGCCGTAGGTGGCGATCTGCATGGCCACGGGCCGCACCAGCAGCATCAGGGTGAGCACGCAGGCCACGCCACCCCAACCGAGGGGGCTGAGGTCCGCCCAGGCCACGTCGGCGGCCAGCAGCGGGAAGAGGATGCTGATCGCCAGCTGGGCCAGCTGGCGGATCAGGTCGTCGAGCATGGCGGCGTCGGTGTCGGCGAAGCGGCCCAGCAGCACCCCGGCCATCACGGCGGCGGGCAGGCCCGATTCGGGCATCACCACCTCACAACCGGTGAACATCAGGAACATCACCCCCAGGGTGAGCTGCAGGCGCAGACCGCTCTCCGGGTCCACGGGCAGGCGCCGCAGCAGCACCGCCAGCAGGAAGCCGCTCAGGGCACCCACCGCCACACCGAACCCCAGCCGCTGCAGCAGCTCCAGGGCGAGATCCTGCCAGTCGTAGCGGTCGGTGAGCACCAGCTCCAGCAGCAGCAGCGCCAGAACGGCGCCGACTGGCTCCAGCACCAGCCCCTCCCCCTCCAGCACATCCCCCAGGGGAGGCGCCAGGCGCATCTGCTGGATCAGGGGAGTCACCACAGTGGGGCCCGTGCCCAGCACGATCGCGCTGTAGACCGCCGCCAGCGGCCAGCTCAGCCCGGCCAGCCAGTGGGCCGCCAGCAGGCCGGGGGGAAGGGCCACCAGCAAGCGCACCACAACAATCCGCAGCACCGCCTGGCGGGTGGTGCTGCCCGGAAGGCTCAGCTTCAGACCCCCGTCGAACAGCACCAGGCTGACCAGCAGCCCCACGATGGTTTCGAGGCCACTGCCCAGGGCAAACGGATCCACCAGCCCCAGCCCGGAGCGGCCGATCAACAGGCCTGAAGCCAGCAGCAGCACCACCGACGGCAGCCCGGTCAGCAGGGAGGTGAGCTGGGCCAGCGCCCCGGAGAACACGGTGATCCCCCAGAGCAGCTGGAGCCTCTCAGGGGCATCAGTCATGGCTGGACGACCGGGCCCCCCAGAATGCCCCAGCCGGAATGGGGAATGGGGACAGGAATGGCCGAAGCACCGATGCTGCTGCTGGTGGATGGCCATTCCCTGGCCTTCCGCAGCTTCTATGCCTTCGCCAAGGGCGGCGAGGGGGGGCTGAGCACCAAGGAGGGGATACCCACCAGCGTCACCTACGGCTTTCTCAAGGCGCTGCTGGAGAACGTCAAGGGGCTCACCCCTCAGGGGGTGGTGATCGCCTTCGACACCGCCGGGCCCACCTTCCGCCACGAGGCCGACGCCAGCTATAAGGCCCACCGGGATGAGGCTCCGGAGCAGTTCTTCGCCGATCTGGCCAACCTGCAGGAGATCCTGGCGGGGGCGATGGATCTGCCCCTGTGCATGGCCCCCGGCTACGAGGCCGACGACGTGCTCGGCACCCTGGCCAACCGCGCCGCCGGCGCCGGCTGGCGGGTGCGCATCCTCTCCGGGGATCGCGACCTCTTCCAGCTGGTGGATGACGAGCGCGACATCGCCGTGCTGTACATGGGCGGCGGCCCCTATGCCAAGAGCTCAGGGCCCACCACGATCCGCCGCGAGGGGGTAATCGCCAAGCTCGGCGTGACGCCGGAGGAGGTGGTGGACCTCAAGGCCCTCACCGGCGATGCCAGCGACAACATCCCCGGGGTCAAAGGGGTGGGTCCCAAAACCGCCATCTCCCTGCTGAACACCCACCTCAACCTCGATGGCATCTACGCGGCGCTGGATCAGCAGAAGGGAGCGCTGAAAAAGAAGCTTGAAGCCGACCGGGAGAACGCCTACCGCTCACGCATGCTCGCCGAGATCCTGATCGACATCCCCCTGCCGGCCGAACCGCGGCTGACGCTGGGTTGCGTGGACGCTGCGGCCCTGGCCCGGCGGCTGGAGGAACTGGAGCTGTTCAGCCTGGCCCGCCAGCTGGCGGCCTTCGAGCGGGCCTTCTCCGCCGATCACCGGGCCCATGGTTCGTCGGGCTCAACCACGAGCAGTACGTCGTCGGCGCTATCAGCGGCCGGCAGCACGATTGCACCAGCTCCAGGCCCAGCTGATCCGTCCGCACCGTCTGCCTCCAGCTCCCCTCAGCCTGGCTCCGCCCCGGAGGGCGTTCCGCCAACCCTGGAGCCGGAGATCATCCAGAACACCCAGCAGCTCGAAGCTCTGCTGGTGCGGTTGATGGCCGCCACCGACCCCGACCAGCCGATCGCCCTCGACACCGAGACCACTTCCTTGAACCCGTTCCAGGCGGAGCTGGTGGGGGTGGGGCTGTGCTGGGGAGAAGGCAGCAGCGATCTGGCCTACATCCCGATCGGCCACCAGCCGCCGGCAGATTCCGCCGTGCTCAGCCAGCAGTTGCCCCTCGACCAGGTGCTCACGGCCCTGGCCCCCTGGCTCGAGAGCGCCCAGCACCCCAAGACCCTGCAGAACGCCAAGTACGACCGGCTGATCCTGCTGCGCCACGGCCTCAGCCTGGAGGGGGTGGTGATGGACACCCTGCTGGCGGATTACCTGCGCGATGCCAACGCCAAGCACGGGCTGGAGGTGATGGCGGAGCGCAATTTCGGCTTCACGCCAACGAGCTTCAGCGAGCTGGTGGCCAAGGGGGAGACCTTCGCGGCGGTGCCGATCGAGGCCGCCGCCCGCTACTGCGCCATGGATGTGCATGTCACCTGGCGGCTGACGCCGCTGCTGCGTGGCCAGCTGCAGCAGCTGGGGGAGGCCCTGCCGAAACTGCTCGATCAGGTGGAACTGCCGCTGGAGCCAGTGCTGGCGCGGATGGAGGCCACCGGCATCCGCATCGACAAGCCCTATCTGGCAACCCTGAGCGAAGAACTGGCGGGCACCCTCGCCAGCCTCGAGGCCGGCGCCAGGGAGGCCGCCGGGGTTGAGTTCAACCTGGCCTCGCCCAAGCAGCTGGGCGAGCTGCTGTTCGGCACGCTCGGGCTCGATCGCAAGAAATCGCGCAAGACCAAGACCGGCTGGAGCACCGATGCCACCGTGCTCGAGAAGCTCGCCGGCGACCACCCGGTGGTGTCGCTGGTG
>NZ_JAGQBY010000017.1:0-29956 GCF_024345875.1 Synechococcus sp. EJ6-Ellesmere | reverse complement strand
TCGACAACGCCACCGATGCCGACACCGTTCTGGTGCGCGATCCCACCGGCACCCCTGAGCTGCAGGAGATCGGGATCCTGGAGCTTCTGCAGCGCTATCCCTGTCGCGGCAGCGAGGCCCGCTGGAGTCCTGACGAGGCGATCGCCTTCCTGGAAACCAAGACCCGCTGGCTGGATGCGGCGCTGGAGAGCTGGGAGGCCGATGGCGAGGCCATGGCTGACGACAGCGATCTGATCGAGGCCAAGGCCGTCGTTCTGGTCGTGCCAGAGCAAGCTGGCCAGCCGCTGCGGACCGAGCTACTCGACGTGCTGATCCCCGTTGAGGAGTGAACCACCGGCCGGCTCTGGTTCCGCCGGATCCGCCGCCTGCCATGGAGGGCAGGCAACGGCTCCGCCGGGAGCCTGGGCGACTGCAGTAAGCCCGCTGCTGATCAGACCGCTGCCGTGCGAACGGCTGGACCACCACGCAGGATGCCGAACACCTCACGGGCCACGAATCGCTTGAGGCAGCGGATGATCTCCTTCATCGTGCGGCCTTCTGCGGTGCGGCGCTCGACGTACTCCTTGGTCTGCTGATGCCATTTCAGCCGGCAGATGACGATGCGATGCAGAGCGCAGTTGGCCTGGCGGTTGCCGCTGCGGTTCAGCCGGTGCCTCACCACCTTGCCCGAGCTGGCCGGTAGGGGATTAACACCGCAGAGAGCAGCAAATGAGGCCTCGGATTTCATCCGCTCTTGGTTGTCTCCCACCGCCACGACCAGGGTGGCGGAGATGTCCACACCGATGCCGTAGGTGTTGCGCAGCTCTGGGCAGTGCTGCATGGTCAATCGATCCAGTTGCGCAACGGTGTCCTTGAGCTCCTGATCCAGCTGCTGGATGCGACGGGCGAGGGTGCGCAGGGTCATCTTGGCTGCCGCTAGAGGAGTGCTGATGTCGCCAGAACGCAGGCCACTGCAGCATTCCACCAGTTCCTTGCCCTTGAGCCGCTGCAGCCGTTCCCGCAGCGCAGCCGGTGCTGTCACCACGATCGCGTGCAGCTGATTGAGGGCCGCAGTGCGGTTGTCGGTGGCGGAGTCCTTGGCCACCTTGAGCATGCGGATCATCTCCACCAGGTCGTCACCCGCCTTGGGGATGACCGTGGCCTGACCGGCGATGTAAGAGCGAGCAGCAGCCTCCGCATCGATGGTGTCGTCCTTGCCGATGCGCCGCCGGGTGGAGCGATCCGGTCGGTTCACTTCCACCACGGGGAGCTCTGCACCCTTCAGGGCCCGGCAGAGCCCGGCGCCGTAGCAACCGGTGCCCTCCACGGCGAATACCGGGTTGGAGCCGAATTCAGCGGCCCAGCGGATCAGCTCCTGGTAGCCGCTGCGCTGGGCATCCAGCTTGAGGCTCCCCAGCAAGCCGCCATAGGCGCTCAGGGCCACCGCCATGTGGGTGTGCTTGTGGGTGTCGACGCCGATCACTACATCGGGGCCAGTACTGGTCTCGGTGGTAGGTGCTGTCGCTGCTGCGGTCATCACTGCTGAGGGTTGGAGGAGGTGCAACCAGCCAGGCAGACGGACAGGCCACTGACGGGACGATGAAGTCGGACTCCTATGAGGTCACGGGACTCCCCGGCTGGTTGCCCCACCACACGGACCGACAGGTCATGCGGAAAGACACCGCTCCACGAGGGAACGGGTCAGGCAATAGGCGGGTCAGGCCCGTGGTGGTGGGGTCCCGGAATCATCAGTGGCCATAGGTGGCGAGCCGGCCGGCGGGAACAAGCGTCACGGCGTCCCACACCCGCTGATCGAAGCCCGGAGTGCCATCAACCATGACAAGGGCTGACCGGAGGGAGCGGCGGGAAGATCCTGTCATCAGCGGCGGCGGAAAGCCGATCGAAACGGACCGATCACGGCCATAGAACGGAGTTCACCACTCGTTCGAGCCCTCCGACGGGTCACCACGATGCAGAGCAACAGCAGGATCAGCCGCAGCGCCTGGGCGCTGAAGTTAGGGGCCACCGGCCTGGCCATCACGCTCTCGGGCTGCGGCCTGGTGCGCGCCAACGCCGAGGTGCCGGCGGCCAAGCCAGCGGCCGCGACGCTGCCCGCAGCCGCCGCCAAGGCGGAGGCCATTGAGCCCCGCTCCTGCGCCACGGGCCGCCAGAGCGCCGAGGAGGTGTTCCGCTCGGCCCGGGACGGGGTGGCGGTGGTATCCACGGGCAGCGGCATGGGCAGCGCCTTCGTGGTGGCCCAGCAGAACGGCATGACCTACCTGGCCACCAACGCCCATGTGGTCGACGGCAGCGACGAGGTGCGGTTGAAGTGGGTGGATGGCAGCAGCGACCGGGCCCGGGTGGTGGCGCGCGGATCAAGCGAGGCTCCCACCAGCGACCTGGCACTGCTGGCGGTGGAGGGCCAGCGCGGCAAGGTGCTGCGCATGCGCGATCAGGCCTCGGCGGTGGGTCAGGAGGTATTCGTGATCGGTGCCCCGAAGGGCCTGGAGTTCAGCCTCAGCCGTGGTGTGGTGAGCAGCCTGCGCGGCAATGAGCAGATCCTGCAGATCGATGCGGCGGTGAACCCGGGCAATTCCGGCGGACCGGTGCTGGATGCGGGCAACTGTGTGGCGGGCATCGCCACCTTCAAATTCGGCGACAGCGAGGGGCTGAACTTCGCGGTGTCGTCGAAGGTGGTGCGCGAGTTCCTGGCGCAACTGCCCACGGGAAGCACAGCTGGCCAGCCTGCAGCGGAGCCTCCAGGCCAACGCCAGGCGAGGCGCCCGCGCCAGCCTGAAATCGCCCGCGGCGACGACACGGTGTGCCTTTTCCGCGCCTCAGGCGGCGAGGAGGAGCAGATCCCCTGCCGCATCAACCGCGTGAGCGCCCGCAATGGCGGCACCCTGTACGACCTGGCCTGGGCTGATGGCTCCCGCAACGCCTACGCCTTCTTCCGCGATGGGCGGGTGGCGATCCGCGCCGAAGACGGCAGCGGCCAGGCCCAGGACGATCAGGGCACCTTCCGCCGCTTCGAGGAAGGCGTGGCGGTGCGCAGCAGCGGCGACAGCCTCGCCTTCATCCCCGGGCTGGATCCGGTGCTGAACTGAGCGCAGCCCGCACCGCGCCCATGCCCCTGCTGCCCCGCCGCTTCGAGCGGATCCGCGCCGTGCTCGACCGGCGCATGGCCGATCTCACGGTGGTGCTGGAGGCGGTGGACAAACCCCACAACCTTTCGGCGATCCTGCGCAGCTGCGATGCGGTGGGGGTGCTGGAGGCCCATGTGGTGAGCCTGAAGGGCCGGCCGCGCACGTTCAACAGCACCGCCCAGGGCAGCCAGAAGTGGGTGCCGCTCCGCCCCCACGAGCGGGTGGAGGAGGTGCTGGGCCAGCTGAAGCAGCAAGGCTTCCGGCTCTACGGCACCCAGCTGGGCACCGACGCCGTGGACTATCGCCAGTGCGACTTCACAGGCCCCACGGCCTTCCTGCTGGGGGCGGAGAAGTGGGGCCTGAGCGAAGCGGCGGCGGCGATGGTGGATCAGGCCCTGTTCATACCCACCGGCGGCATGGTGCAGTCGCTGAATGTGTCAGTGGCGGCGGCGGTGCTGCTGTTCGAGGCGCTGCGGCAGCGACAGGCGGAGGGCCTGGTGCCCGAAGCGGGCGAAGGCCTGCCGGCTGGAGCACGCGAGGGCCTGCTGTTCGAGTGGGCCTACCCCCAGGTGGCCGACTGGTGCCGGCGCCAGGGGCGCCCCTACCCCGCGCTCACGGCAGACGGTGAGATCAGCGAAGAGCTGCCCCGCACCCTGAAGCTGCGCTGCTGAAGCGGCCGGCTCGGCCGGTTGCGGCTCAGAGGAAGGGTATCAGCACGTCGTTGCGGCTGGGCAGCGGCGGCGCCGCCTGGCCGCTGTGGGCCCGGGGCAACCAGAGAGCCACGCCCACGCCGAGGATCTCGAGCGGCAGCGGCCGCGCCACCAGCAGCACAACCGCCAGGGCACCAAGGGCGATCAGGCGCTCGAGCAGGCCGATCACGTCGTCGCCGTTGGCGGTGCCCAGCAACCAGAGCAGAACAGAGGCGGCCAGGAGGCCAAGGGTGACCCAGATGGGCATTAGCGAACAACATTGACTTCTGTGATTCTGACGCCGGCCAAGGTCAGGAGTGAGCTGAGCGCTGAAGAGCCTCTCACAACAAAAAGAGTCAACGGCGGATCTGCTTTGCTTAGAAAACAATGAGTAACTGATTGGCTTTGTATTAGAAAAAGGTGAGATTCAGATACCATTTCCACAATTTTCCTTGTCATCGCGCCCCTGGCCACGCCAACGGCAAGGGCCAAACAGATTGCTACGAGCAGAGTTTGCCATCAAAACCGTGGACCTCAATGACTCATGAGGTGAGGGTTTCAGCCAAACGACGCACGCACGCCGAGAAGGGAACGCTGATGAGCGTCGACTTGAAAGCTCTGACCATGCGCACCACCCACATGAACCTCGCCATCATCCGTCAACTGAGGCAACGCCAAGCCAGTACCAACATCGTCACCAAGGGATTCACATTGGTGGAGCTGATGATCGTGGTTGCTGTTATCGGCATTCTCTCCGCTGTGGCACTCCCGCAATACCTGCAAGCCCGCAATGCAGCCCAAGCAGGAGCGGCCATTGGTGAAGCCCTTGGACTGGCGAAGGAGTGTGCGACATTTGCCGCTTCGGACATTGGCGGTGCACCCAATCCACCTGCCGCTGTTGGGGTTGCCAATCCACAACCCTGTGATGCTTCTACAGGTGGCACCTATACAGCCAAGTGGACAGCAGGGCCGGTGGGTATTCGCTGTCTGGCTGGGACTTCAACCGCAGTAAACAGCACAGCAACCATCATAATAGACGGGAATGGGACAATTGCCTGTGCCTTGTCTTGACATGGATCGAGCCATCGCCGCCTTCCTACCTCACGGACATGACGTGAGGACTCATCACCCTCCGCGCCCCCCATCCCCCCCGCTCACCCACGTCTCCAGCCCTTCCCCCAGAAACGAGAGCCCCAGCACCAGCACGAACATCGCCAGGCCGGGGTAGAGGGCGGTCCACCAGATGCCGGTGGGCAGGGCGGTGAGGGCCTGCTGGAGGTCGCCGCCCCACTCGGGGATGGTTTCCGGCAGGCCGAGGCCGAGGAAACCCAGGCCACCCAGCACCAGCACCGCATCGGCCGAATTGAGCGTGAGCAGCACCGGCACCGAGGTGATCACGTTGCGGAACAGGTAACGGCGCAGGATCCAGAGCGGCCCAGCCCCCAGGGTGCGGGCGGCATCGATGTAGAGCTCGGCCTTCACTTGAGCCGTCTGGTTCCGCACCACCCGGAAATACTGGGGGATGTACACCACGCACAGGGCGGCGGCCGCATTGGGCAGGCCCCGGCCCAGCAGGAAGGCCAGCACAACTGAGAGCAGCAGCACCGGCAGGGTGTAGAGCGTGTCCATCAGCAGCACCAGCACCCGGTCGAACCAGCCGCCCAGGTAGCCGCTGAGCATGCCCAGGGGTACGCCGATCACCAGGGCCACCACCAGCGCCAGCAGCACCACCTGCAGCGCCACGCCGGCGCCTGAGAGGGTGCGAACGCACACGTCGCGTCCGAGCCGGTCGGTGCCGCACCAGTGCTGCAACGACGGAGTGGCGTAGATGGGATTGTCGAGACCGGCATTGGGATCCGCCAGCACCCCCAGATGGATCAGCAGCGGCGTGAGCAGGGCGATTAGCCCGTAAACCAGCACGATCACAAGCCCCCAGCGCGCCATCCGGCCAGAGAGGTCACGGGGCCTCCAGCGACGCAGCAGCCCGATAATCGGCGGGGTGGTCATCAGTGATTGGGCTGGGGCAGGGGCATTCTGGGGCAGAAGTGAGGGCCTGCTGCCTGGTGTTGTTCAAGCAGGGACTAACTGAACGGGACAAACCAGACCAGGTGCCCTCGCCAAGCGACGATCGGCACTGAGCAACGGACAGTCAAGAGCTTCTGTCAGGGCCACATTGGTGGCGTCATAAGCGCTGAGGTTGTGGCACAGCTGCCAGATACTCTTCACTGTGGGACCGCTTGCACTAAGCCAGATACCAGGGGCTTCACCGCCCTGCAGGCGGTGAAGAAGATTCTCAAGGCCTGGAGCTGCTGGGTGATACTCGTCTGCCGCGACGGCATGATCTGGCCGAACCAGCTGCTCTGTCTGGGATTGCACTGGCAGCAGATCTGCTTGAGCTTCAAACCTTCTCGGTGGAAGCCCGCCATGGGGAGGATCCCTGCCAATTGCCGGCCCCTCGCGCGTAATTCCTGCGCCTTATCGAAGAGCTGAGGTATGTATGCCAGGCTGCGATCGAGACAGCCAGATGAACCGTCCCCAACCATCCTGGCAACGATCGATAGGATTCCCATGGCCCACCAGCACCGGGTACTGATCGTTGACGATGACCCCGCGCTGCGCCGCTTCCTCGCCGGTGAACTGGCGGTTGAGGGCTATGCGGTGGAGATGGCGGGCACTGGCCAGCAGGCACTGATCCGCCTCCGTGAAGCCCCCTGGGACCTGGTGCTACTCGACTGGATCCTCCCCGATTTCACTGGCGTGGAGGTGTGCCTGCGGCTGAGGGCCAGCGAGCTCAACACCCCGGTGCTGATGCTCACGGCCCGAGATGCGGTGGCCGAGCGGGTGGAAGCGCTTGATGCCGGGGCCGACGACTACCTCACCAAACCCTTCTCGATCGAGGAGCTGCTGGCTAGGGTCCGGGCACGGCTGCGCCGAAAAGAATCCGCCAACGGCCAAGGGGAGGTGCTGAGCTTCGCCGACCTACGGGTGAACACCGCCAGCCATGAAGTGAGCCGCGGCGGAGAGGAGATCCAGCTCACTGTGCGTGAGTACGACCTGCTGCTGGCCCTGCTCAAAGAACCCCGCAGGGTGCAGGAGCGCCAGATGCTTCTGCACAACGTGTGGGGCGAACACTTCGTTGGCGACGCCAACCTGCTGGATGTCTACATACGCTACTTGCGCAAGAAGATCGAACGCTACGGTTTGCCTACCCTAATTCAGACCGTGCGCGGCGTGGGCTTCATCCTCAAAGAGGGGGAACCGAAGAACTGAGCTCTGCCCGCTCCAGCACCAGTTGGAAGTCGGCACCGCGGCCTGGAGTTGACTCCACCCGCACATCACCGCCCATACGCCGCATCAGCAGGCGCACCATCGCCAGGCCGATGCCGCTGCCGCTGGCACTGGCACTGACCTCAGAGGAACCACGCACAAAGCGCTCAAAGATGAGCTCCTGTTCCGCCAGAGGCACACCTTGGCCATGATCGCGCACATGCACTACTGCCTCTCTGGCGCTAACTGAGCAGAACAGTTCAATTACTGTGTCCTGAGGAGTATATTTGAGGGCATTGTCCACCAAGTTGGTGAGGCACTGCTGCAGTCGCTCACCGTCGCCCAGACCCAGAGGTGGCGCGCCGTCCTGAGGCAAGCGAAGCCGCAGACGAGCGGAAGCCAAGGGCTCAAGCCTCTCAAAGGCCACGAGCACGGCATCGTCGAGATCGAGTGGATCCCGGACCAGTTGAAGGCGACCGGCCTCCTCCCGGGCGATGTCGAGAAGTTCGCTTACCAACCGTCCCATGCGTTCAGCCTCCCTGGCGATGCACTCCATCTCTGTTTCTGTGCCTCCAGGCCCGCCGCGGGCTTGGCGCTTCAGGCTCTGGGCGTAACCACTGATCAGCGTGATTGGTGTGCGCAGTTCGTGGGCCACTCCATCCACGAAGGTCTGCTGTCGCTCACGGGCAGCCGCCAGTCGATCAAGCAAGACATTGAAGGATGTCACGATAGGTTGAAGCTCCAGCGGCTGGTCACTGATCGACAAACGAACCTGCTCCAAGCTCTCGGTGTCAATCTGGCCCAGCTCGAGACAAAGCCGATCAAGTGGACGTAGCGTCCGCCAATACACCAGACGCTGAAAAGTGCTGGTGATGAGGGAGGCAACACATGCAACGGTCATCATCAGCAGCAGCACGACGCGCCGGTGCTCCACATCGGAGGTAATGTCTTCCACCACCCACATCGCTGCTGGCCGGCCAGAGAAGCTGAGCCGCTGTCTGCTGCAGAGATAATGTCGGTCACCGGCGACAACCCTCATCAGGTGATCGCCTCCGACGCAACGGCGCTCCACAATGCCCACCAGCTGGGGGAACGACACCGCTAGCGGTACCGTGACATTTTTGATGGGTAAACGGTAGGGTCGGCCATCCTCCAGCTCAAGCCACAGCAATCGACCAGGGGACACGATCCGATCCAGTTTGGACTGAAAGGCGGAAGGAGTGTCGCTGGGTGAGAGTTGCAGCAGTTGCTGGAGCACCAGATCAGAGGCCTGGCGGTGACGCTGGGCGAGGGAGCGATCCAACAATTCCAGATGCGCCAGCACTACCAAGGCAAACCCTGCGAGCACAGCCAGCAAGCTGCTGGGAAGGAGGCGGCGATACAAAGATACGCGACCTGGCGCTGACTTCATCGGCCCTACAGACGCACGCATGGCCAATCCACTGAATCAATCATGTAGGCACCAACCATTTTCGCACCAAGCTGGACAACAAATCCCTGAGGGTCTGTCCTGAACACCACCCAGGTCAATACCAACAATCGCCCTGGGCCGGGCGCAGGACCAAGCGCAGCATTCTTCGAATGATGAGAACTCTGGCATCTTGCGCCCCTCAGATGCGCCACG
Source organism: Synechococcus sp. EJ6-Ellesmere (assembly GCF_024345875.1). Lineage (NCBI taxonomy): Bacteria > Bacillati > Cyanobacteriota > Cyanophyceae > Synechococcales > Synechococcaceae > Synechococcus > Synechococcus sp. EJ6-Ellesmere. Next base: position 21,251 of record NZ_JAGQBY010000017.1, on the reverse strand, counting down.
TCTGGCAAGTCACAGGCCGGAATGGCTTCTCAAAGCCTACCAACAAGCCCTCCTTCAGATCATTCCTGGCCATGTCCGGGCAATAGCGGCTGAGATCTAAATTGCTGATTGATCAGCCGGACAATCTCCAAGCAAAGCCTTGGCCATAGACTTGGCCATTGAAAGCAATAACCGAATCAAGTAGTCAACCTGTTAGCACATTCGGCTATGCTAATCTATTCCTGGGCAGAATACTGCTACTTCAGAAAGCGCTCTCCAGTCTCCCCAAAGCCGCCGACCTCCAGAATTCACAGCAATCAGAGCCAGCACAAGCAACGTCGCCATCTCCGCGCCATAGGTCAACATCTAGCGCAAGAAACCTAGAATCAATCCCCGCTGTGCGGCCCTTGAGAAATTATTTCTTTAGCGGGAATAAACAATCGAGGAATCCGTGATTGCCACAAAAAGTTACCAGCAAAAGATCAACTATTGCGTCATTTTTGGATAACTTTTGCGCTGTTCTTCGAGCCATCGAATTCAAGCTCGTAGGAACTTTACCCAGCCCCAGCCACCGCCTCACTACGCACCCGCTGTACCGGCCCGCCACCATCAGCGAAGCTCTGCTCCAGCCGCATCGCCACCAGCTGGCTGGCCGGATCCAGGCAGGCCGAAAAGGGCAACCCCATGGACCCATTCAGGGCCGTGGCACCCGGCAAGTGTCCGCAACCCGTCCAGCGGCTGGGATCACTCGCCAGACCATCCACCACCACCCGGCTCAGCGACGCGCTGCTGGGGTCGATGCGCCCCTCCAGCCCATAGGCCGGCCCGCAGCGCATCAGCACCTGGCCCCGCCAGATGCCGCTCGGCGGTGCCCCCACGGAATAACTGATCACCGTGCCCTGGCGCTTCAGCTGCAGCACCACCTGCCGGCCGGCCACCCCGCAGCTCACCGGCAGCGGCGCCGCCTCGTTCACCACCTCCGTGGCCCCCTCCAGATCCGTGCGGATCAACGCCAGCGCCCGCCGCTGATGGTTGCGCTCCCGCACCAGCCGCGAGAACTGCTGCGCATTGCGCCCCTCCCCCAGCAGCGCCTGCACCACCACGCCACACAGCATCAGCCCTAGGGCCATGGCCAGCAGCAGCTCCACCAGCCCGAAGCCGGCGCTGGCCTGGCGTCTCGTTGTCTGAACCCTCAGCATCATCAGCGGTCTCACAGGGTTGAATCCGGGCTGCAGGCGCTGCTGTCGGGCCGGCCGCCGGGCGCGCCGCCGTAGCGGCCCACCCGCACCACCCCCAGGGGCAGGGCCATCACCAGGCAGCGGCGCAGCTCCGTGCCGGCGCTGCTGAGCACCACCGTGCCGCCATCCAGCACCAGGCCGTTGCTGCTGAAGCGCAGGGTGTCGGGCAGGTTGTGGCTCAGCTCGATCGTGCCGTTCTCCACCCCCTCCCCCAGGGGCATCGCGGCCAGCTCACGGCCGGCCAGCGACCCGCTCAGCGGCTCCTGCCATCCCGCCGCCGCCAGGCTCAGGCCACAGGGTCGTCCCTGCCGTTCCGCCGCCGCGCGACCCCGCTCGATCCCCAGCACCAGCCGCCGGGTGGCCACCTCCAGCCGCTGCCGCGCCATCGATTCACCACTGGCCTGGATCGCCAGCCCCGCCAGCAGCAGCACCGTCACGCCCACGAGCAGCTCCATGAGCGAAAAGCCCTGAGCGGGGCCCCGGCACGAGCTGAATCGCCTGGTCATGGCCTGCACAGGCCATGGGCCGCGGGAGCGAACAGCCGCTTCCGCTCCAGGTCTTCCGCACGGGCCGTGATCCACAGAGCCCCGGCGCCTTCCGTCTCGGCGGCCTCCGCGCTCACCATGACCCCCTCCGGCAGTGGGGCCGGGGCCGCGCTCAGTTGCAGGCCCGTCCACGCCGCCGCAGCGCCGCAGCTCATCGGCACCGTCACCCCGGCGGCCGCCAGACGCAGCGACCGCTCCCGCTGCAGCAGCGCCAGGTCGAGCTGGCTCAGCAGCTCCTGCCGTTGCTCGGCGCGATGGTTCCAGGCCATGGCCGATCCCCACAGCTGCGCTGAGCCGTTCGCCGCCAGCGCGAACACCACCGACGACACCATCACCTCCACCAGCGTCATCGCCCCATCCCCCGCAGACCCGCCACGTGCAGGGGCTGCGGGGCCTCCCCCGCCAGCTCCAGCGCATACAACCGCTGCACAGCCGCCTGGCTCAGTTCCAGCCGCAGTTCGCCTGGATGGCCCGCCGCTCCAGGCAGCCCCGGCGTCCACGAGACCAGCCGGTAGTCGTTCTCTCCCACCCGTCCGCTCAGCAGAGGCCCCGGATCCAGCCCCGCCCCGCAGCCGGGCACCGGCGCGATCCAGGCACTGGAGGCCAGGGGCAGCAGGCAGGCGTGCTCACCGCTCAGGCGGCTCGCCACCTGCTCCGCCGCCGAGGCCAGGGCGTCCTCCAGCCGCCGCTGCTCCAGCTCCGCCGCCGCCAGCCGGCTGCCCTGCAGCGCCATCGTCTGCACCGACAGCGCACTCAGCATCAGCACCAGCGACACCCCGAACGCCAGCGGCAGCAGAAAGCCCGCCTCCCCCTCCGGCGCTCGTCTGCGCCAACCCCCCAGGGCCCGACAGCGTCGAGCCGTCCATGGAACCGCCATCGGCGGACTCCTCAATCCACGACCCACCAATCGTTCCCAACCAGGGCGGGGTGCCCACCCGGTTCAGCGGGGACTGGGGGATGGCTTCAACAAACGTTGCATGGGCGCGATCAGCACAGCAAGCGGCGCATGGACCTTGAAAAATCGCCCTACTGCCGCCAAAAACGCAGCCCTTCTGGCGGTTACACCGCCATTTCTGCATTTGTCGCCGGGCTCAGCGCATCAAAATGGGGCATGCGGACCACTCTCAATCTCGACGACGACCTCCTCAAGCAGGCTCAGCAGCTCAGCGGCATCAGCGAGCGCACCCAGCTGGTCCGCGAAACACTCAAAGCCCTCGTGCAACGAGAAAGCGCCCGCCGGCTTGCCGCCCTCGGTGGTTCCGAGCCCCAGCTCGAAGCTATCCCCCGGCGCCTGGCCTACTGAATTTCAGGCTCAAACCTGAGCTTGACCAGGGCTACGGAGCGATCAGCCAGCGCAGATCACGCGCAAGCGCTGCCGCCAGCTTCGGGTTCCACTGGGGGAGGCTCTCCCACTCCCGGCGGCTGTAGACGAGCAGGTCGGTGGCCAGCGGAAGATCGGCCGTGTCCCAGGGGCGCAGGCGTTCCCAGATCGGCAGCTCGCACTGCCGCAGCACCAGCAGCAGATCCAGGTCGCTGCCCACACCGGCATCGCCGCGCCCATAGGAGCCGAAGACACCCACCCCCTCCAGCTCCGGTTGGGCCGTCGCTTGGCGCTGGGCCCACCGGCCCGCCGCCTCAAGCAAGCTCTCGGAACTGGGCCAGCGCAGCACGGACCCACTCAATGATCGCTGTGGCATGGAACAGGCCCCTCTCAAACGTCCCAGATCGGGGCCAGATCCAGCACCAGGCCAGGGAACAGTTCTCCACCATCCAGCCCCTTGGCGTCGTCGAGGCGCTCAGGGGCGGTAGCCCCTGAGCGCCAGATCTCCACGGCCCTCTCCTCGGGCAGCAACAACCAGCCCAGCTGCGCCCCATTGGCCTGGTAGGCGTCCATCTTCTGGCGGAGCGCACTCACGCCACGGGGCCCTTCGTCGGACGCGCTGGCCAGTTCCACCACCAGATCGGGGCAGAGGGGCGCAAAGCCACGGCGCTGCTCGGGGGTGAGCGCCTGCCACCGATCCAGGCGCACCAGCGAGGCATCGGGGCTCAGCACCGAGCCATCGGGCAGGCGAAATCCAGTGGAGCTGTCGAACGCTTTCATGGGCAGGCCACTCCGGCGAAGCGCCCACCAGAGCAACGCCCCAAGGGCCTGGTTGCGGGCGCCGGTTTCGCTGCCGGTGGGGGTCATGGCAATGAGGCGGCCATCGGCCATCAGTTCGAGCACCGAATCGGGATTGGCCTGGCACACCAGCTCGAACTGATCGGGGTTGAGCCGTAAATCCCAGGGCAGCTGCAGCGGCTGCAGGGCCGGAGACGGGAGTGGATGGGCCAGCGTCATGAAGCTTCCCCCTGCTGGACCCCACCGTAACGAAATCGCTCGGCCCGGGCTGTCAGGGCTTGAGTCCCACGTCGCGACAGCAGACTCGTTGCTATGCGCACCACCCTCACCCTCGACGACGATCTGCTCGCTCAGGCCGGAAACCTCAGCGGCATCAAGGAGCGCACCCAGCTGATCCGCGAGGCCCTCAAGGCCCTGATCGAGCGGGAACGCTCACGCCGGCTGGTCCCCATGGGCGGCTCGGAAACCCAGATCGGACCACCCCCGCGCCACCGCCAGCTCTACTGAGTCAGCCCTTCCGAGACAGCTCGTCGCCATCAATGACTGATAGCAATCCCAGAGGCGCCATGGCGCAGCTCCTGATCCGGCAACTGGCTCGCCTGCGGGCCACCACACCGGCAGCGGGCCGCAGCCTTGACGTGGCAGCCCTGATTCGCGAGGACCGGGATGGCCGCTGATTCAGGCCCTCGGGTGGACGACTGCCTCTACGTGGCCCTGCCCGAACAGGAGCGGGCCACCCTGATCACGGCGGACAGCGGCTACGGATTGAGCGGCGGCGCTACTGATTCAGCTTCAGCACCGCCATGAAGGCTTCCTGGGGCACATCCACCTTGCCCATCGCCTTCATGCGCTTCTTGCCCTTCGCCTGCTTCTTCAGGAGCTTCTTCTTGCGGGAGATGTCACCGCCGTAGCACTTGGCGAGCACATCCTTGCGGATGGCGCTGATGCTCTCGCTGGCGATGATGCGGCTGCCGATCGAGGCCTGGATCGGGATCTTGAACTGCTGCCTGGGGATCAGTTCCTTCAGCTTCTCCACCAGGCCCTTGCCCACGTTGTAGGCCTTGTCGCGGTGAACGATCGTGGTGAGTGGATCGGCCTTCTCGCTGTTGATCAGCACATCGAGGCGCACCAGTTCGTTCTTGCGGTAGCCGATCAGGCTGTACTCCATCGAGGCATAGCCCTTGGTGCGACTCTTCATCTGATCGAAGAAATCCGTCACCACCTCCGCAAGCGGCATCTCGTAGTGCAGCGTCACCCGATCGGTGGTGATGAACTTCATGTCGATGAACTCACCACGCCGCTCCTGGCACAGCTCCATCAGGGCGCCGTTGTAGGTGTTGGGGGTGTAGATTTCCAGCTTCACATAGGGTTCCTCGATCGATTCCCGCTTCTGCGGATCAGGAAGCGTGGCGGGGTTGTCCACCATCTGCGTGCTGCCGTCGATCATGTTCACCCGGTAGATCACCGAGGGGGCCGTCACGATCAGATCGAGGTCGTACTCCCGCTCCAGCCGCTCCTGCACGATTTCCATGTGCAGCAGCCCCAGGAAGCCGCAGCGGAAGCCGAAGCCCATGGCGCTGCTGGTTTCCGGTTCGTACTTCAGCGCTGCATCGGAGAGCTTGAGCTTGTCGAGCGCCTCGCGCAGGTCGGGGTACTGATCGGCATCGGTGGGGAACAGGCCGCAGAACACCATCGGCTTGGCCTCGGTGTAGCCCGGCAAGGGCTCGCTCACCGGATCGGCCACCAGGGTGATCGTGTCGCCCACCCGCGCATCGGCCACCGCCTTGATCGAGGCGGAGAGATAGCCCACCTCACCGGCATGGAGGCTCTCCACCTGGCGCTGGTCGGGCGCCATCACCCCCACTTCATCGAGTTCGTAGCTGGTCTTGCTGGCCATCAGCAGCACCTTGTCTTTCTTCGCCACCTGGCCGCTGATCACCCGGAAGTACACGATCACGCCCCGGTAGGGGTCGTAGTAAGAGTCGAAGATCAGGGCGCGCAGCTGCTCGTTCACGCGGTCGGGCGGTGCCGGCACCCGCTCCACGATCGCTTCGAGGATCTCGGGAATACCCAGGCCCGTCTTGGCGGAGCAATCGATCGCCTTCGATGTGTCGAGCCCGATGATCGTCTCGATCTCCTCCTTGATCCGCTCGGGATCAGCACCGGGCAGATCGATCTTGTTGAGCACCGGAATGATCTCCAGATCATTCTCCAGCGCCAGATACACATTCGCCAGCGTCTGTGCCTCCACCCCCTGGCTGGCATCCACCACCAGCAGGGCGCCTTCACAGGCCTGCAGGCTGCGACTCACCTCATAGGAGAAATCCACATGGCCCGGGGTGTCGATCAGGTTGAGGATGTAGGTCTCCCCATCGGCCGCCTTGTACTCCATCCGGGCGGCCTGGAGCTTGATCGTGATCCCCCGCTCCCGCTCCAGCTCCATGTTGTCGAGGAACTGGGCCTGCATGTCGCGGGCCGCCACCGTTCCCGTGTCCTGCAGCAACCGGTCGGCCAGGGTCGACTTGCCGTGGTCGATGTGGGCAATGATGCAGAAATTGCGGATCCGCTGAACGGGAACGTCGGTCATGCGCGTCGTAGGCCCGACAACCCCTGAAGGCCGCCGAAAGATCGGCTGATCCTAGGCAGGCATTTCGGATCAAACTAGACTAAGTCTTGGTTCAGTCCGGCTGCCATGGGATCGCACATTCCCAAGACCCGTTCTGAGCCAGCCGATTCAGAGCCGGCCTGCAGCCAACAGGTGAATGTGCACCAGGCCAAGAGCCAGCTGTCGCGCCTGCTTCACGACGTGGAGGCCGGCCGGGAGGTGGTGATCGCCCGTTCCGGTGTGCCGATCGCCCGGCTTGTTCCCTGGCGCCCCCCCAGCCAGGGGGTGGCACCACCCGGCGCCCTGGCCGGTGAGATCACACTGACCGACGATTTCGACCACCCCCTCGAGGAGCTGTTCGACAGCCTCGCGACTTGAGCGATGGCGCGGCTGTTGCTCGACACCCATCTGGTCCTGTGGTGGCTCGCCGATGACCCGCGCCTTCCAGCCGCTGCGGTTCCTCTGGTGAGGGATCCGGCCAACACGGTGTTCGTCAGCCAGGCCTCGCTCTGGGAGATCGCCATCAAGCAGGGGCTAGGGCGTCTCTCGGTGGATCTGGTCCGTCTGGAGCAGGCGATTCCCCAGCAGGGCTTTCGCTGGCTGGCCCTGCGCAACACCCATCTGCTGGCCGTGGCCGAGCTGGAGGCCGTCGTCGGTCACCGCGATCCATTTGATCGGCTGCTGATCGCCCAGAGCCGTCGGGAACCGCTGCTGCTGTTGAGCGTCGACCGCCAGCTGGCCGCCTATGGGCCCACCGTGCAGATCGTGTGAGTGGGAACCCAGCCAGGATCCGCCAGTGGCTTCCTAAGGTCATCTCAACGATCCCCAGAGCCATGAGCACTGAAACCGCCACAACAGACACCAGCGCCAGCGTCGAGGCCCCGATCAGCGACCCCCGCGCCCTCACGGTCGAGAACGTCGAGCGGGTGCTCGATGAGCTGCGCCCCTATCTGATGGCCGATGGCGGCAACGTCGAGATCGTCGAGATCGACGGCCCCACCGTGAAGTTGCGACTGCAGGGCGCCAGCCGCAGCTGCGCCAGCAGCACCATGACCTTGAAGATGGGCATCGAGCGCAAGCTGCGCGAGGCGATTCCCGAAGTGAACGAAGTGGTGCAGGTGCTCTGAGGCCCTTCCACGAGGCCTGCTCCAGCACCAGTCCGTAGGCTGCACGCGCCTTCGCCTCTGGAGCCGTGCTGGATCAGCGCCTGCTGCGCGACAACCCCGAGCTGATCGTCGAGCAGCTCGGGCGGCGGGGCATGACACTCGATCTCACGGCCCTGCAGCTGATCGCCCGCCAGGAGCGTGATCTTGAGCAGCAACGCAGTGATCTGCAGGCCGAAGGCAACCGCATCGGCCGCCAGGTGGGCGAGCTGATCCGCGGCGGCGAAGCGCCCCACAGCCCCGAGGTGCAGGCCCTGCGCGATCGGGGCAACACCATCAAGCAACAGGTGGCGGTGCTCGAGGAGGAGGAGAAATCCCTCGAAACCCGTCTGCGCGAGCAGCTGCTCGCCTTCCCCAACCTGCCCTCCCCCCACTGCCCCGATGGGGCCGGCGAAGCCGAGAACGTGGAGCGGCGGCGCTGGGGCACACCCCGCATGCCGGTGGCCGGTGAGCCGTCCCTCGAGGAGCACTGGCAGATCGCCGAGCGCCTCGGCCTGATCGACAGCGAACGCTCGGTGCGCATCGCCCAGAGCCGCTTCGTCACCCTGATCGGCCAGGGCGCCCGGCTGGAGCGGGCCCTGATCAGCTTCATGCTCGATCAGCACGCCAGCCGCGGTTACCGCGAGATGCTGCCGCCGATCCTGGTCAACAGCGCCAGCCTCACCGCCTCCGGCCAGCTGCCCAAGTTCGCCGAGGAAAGCTTCCGCTGCGCCGACGACGACCTCTGGCTCACCCCCACCGCCGAGGTGCCGCTCACCTCGTTTCACCGCGACGAGATTCTTGCGGCCGAGCAACTGCCGCTCAAGTACGCCGCCTACACCCCCTGCTTCCGCCGCGAGGCCGGCTCCTACGGCCGCGACACCCGCGGCCTGATCCGCCTGCACCAGTTCAACAAGGTGGAGCTGTACTGGTTCTGCCATCCGGATGACTCCGAGGCAGCCCATGCGCAGCTCACCGCCGATGCCGAGGCGATCCTGCAGTCCCTCGAGCTGCCCTACCGGGTGCTCGATCTCTGTTGCGGTGATCTGGGCTTTTCGGCCGCCCGCACGTTCGATCTCGAGGTGTGGCTGCCCGGCGCCGGCGCCTACCGCGAAATTTCCAGCTGCAGCACCTGCGGCGAGTTCCAGGCGCGGCGCGCCTCGATCCGCTTCAAGGACGGCAAGAAAACCCGCCTGCTGCACACCCTCAACGGCAGTGGTCTGGCGGTGGGGCGCACCATGGCCGCCCTGCTCGAAACCGGCCAGCAGGCCGACGGAAGCGTGCGCCTGCCGGAGGTCCTGGTGCCCTACTTGGGCTGCGATCGCCTGGTGCCGGAAGCCTGAAGGGAACGCCCCAGGCCTGAAACCCCCAGAATGAGTGCCTTGCGCAACAAAGCCTGAATGGGCGTTCTCACTGCACTGGCGATCCTGGCGGGCCTGATCGTGGTGCACGAAGCCGGCCATTTCCTCGCCGCCACCTGGCAGGGCATCCGCGTCAGCGGCTTCTCGATCGGGTTCGGGCCAGCCCTGCTGCAGCGCCAGCGCCGGGGCGTGCAGTTCGCCCTGCGGGCGATCCCCCTGGGCGGCTATGTCGCCTTCCCCGACGACGACGAGGACAGCGAGATCCCCAGCGATGATCCCGACCTGCTGCGCAACCGCCCCCTGCCCCAGCGGGCCCTGGTGATCGCCGCCGGCGTCATCGCCAACCTGCTGCTGGCCTGGGCTGTGCTCTTCGGTCAGGGGCTGATGGTGGGTGTGCCCGCCGGCTTCAGCGCCACGCCGGGCGTGCTGGTGGCGGCAGTGCAGCAGGGCCAGCCCGCCGCCGCCTCCGGCCTGATGGCCGGCGATCGCATCCTCAGCCTCGGCGGTGTGCCCGTGGGTGGTGGCTCCAAGGCCGTGGTCGATCTGGTGGCCGACATCCAGGGAGCCCCGGAGCGCACGCTGCAGATCCAGGCCGAGCGCGCCGGTGAAACCCTCAGCCTGCGGCTCACCCCCGCCGATCGCGATGGCATCGGCCGCATCGGTGCCCAGCTCCAACCCAACGGCAGTGAGGTGTTCCGCCCCGCCAAGGGGCCGCTTGAGCTTTTCGGCCAGACCAACCGTGTCTTCGTGCAGCTGATCCGCCGCACCGTTGATGGCTTCGTGGCCCTGGTCACCCACTTCGGTGAAACCGCTCCCCAGGTGTCGGGGCCGGTGAAGATCGTCGAGATGGGCGCCAGCCTGGCCCGCCAGGGCGGCGGCAGCCTGTTCGTGTTCGCCGCGCTGATCTCGATCAACCTGGCGGTGCTCAACGCCCTGCCCCTGCCCCTGCTCGATGGCGGTCAGTTCGCCTTGCTGCTGCTCGAGGGCCTGCGGGGCCGGCCCCTGCCCGACCGCCTGCAGATGGCCTTCATGCAGTCGGGCTTCCTGCTGCTGGTGGGCCTGAGCGTGGTGCTGATCGTCAAGGACACCAGCCAGCTCTCGGCGGTGCAGCAGCTGCTCGGCCGCTGAGGTGCCCCGCTTTGCCACGGCCCGAACGCGGGCGCCACTGATCCTGGAGCGCCTGGCCCTCCACTACCCCCACGCCACCTGCTCACTCGATTGGCGCACCCCCTGGGAGCTGCTGGTGGCCACCATGCTCTCGGCCCAGTGCACCGACGAGCGGGTCAATCTGGTCACCCCGGCTCTGTTCGAGCGCTTCCCCGATGCGGACGCCGCCGCCGCAGTCAGCTCCTGCGAGGTGGAGCCCTACGTGAAGTCCACCGGCTTCTTCCGCAACAAGGCCAGGAACATCGTGGCGGCCTCGCAGCTGTTGATCGAGCGCCACGACGGCGCGGTGCCGGCCTCGATGGAGGAACTGCTGGAGCTGCCGGGGGTGGCGCGCAAGACGGCCAACGTGGTGCTGGCCCATGCCTTCGGCATCAACGCCGGCGTCACGGTCGACACCCACGTGCGCCGGCTGAGCAACCGGCTCGGGCTCACCCGTCAGAGCGACCCGCGCCGGATCGAGCCCGACCTGATGAAGCTCCTGCCGCAGCCGGAATGGGAGAACTTCTCGATCCGGCTGATCTTCCATGGCCGCGCCGTCTGCAACGCGCGCAAGCCCCTCTGCGCCGGCTGCCCCCTCGCTGATCTCTGCCCCAGCCATCCCGACCACGGCCCCAGTGGCCGCCGGGAAGGGCGTCAGGCCACGCGCTAGGCTCGATCCCCACTGAACGAATTGCAGCAGCCGCATGGCGAAGAAGTCGATGATTGCGCGCGACGTGAAGCGCAAGAAAATTGTGGAGCGCTTCGCCGTCAAGCGCGCCGCGCTCAAGGCTTCCTTCGAAGCGGCCGCTGATCCCATGGAGCGCCTGGAGATCCACCGCAAGATCCAGAACCTTCCCCGTAACAGCGCCCCCAACCGTGTGCGCAACCGCTGCTGGGCCACCGGCAAGCCCCGCGGCTACTACCGCGATTTCGGTCTCTGCCGCAACCAGCTGCGCGAGCGCGCCCACAAGGGTCTGCTGCCCGGCGTCGTCAAGTCGAGCTGGTAAGCCACTCCGGCCGCTGACGATCAGAAGCGCGAGGGTGGCCAGGTGCCACCCTTTTTTGCGCCGCCAGGCCCCGGCAGGCCCGAATGCGAGAATGGTGCGTGATAAAAAACGGACATAAGACGACGTGCCAGGACAGATTCAGACGGTCTCCTTCGATGGTCGGGAGATCCGGCTGACCACAGGTTTGTATGCCCCCCAGGCCGGGGGTTCAGTGCTGGTCGAATGCGGGGACACCGCCGTGCTGGTCACGGCCACCCGCTCCAAGGGACGCGAAGGGATCGACTTTCTCCCGCTCACCTGTGATTACGAGGAGCGCCTCTACGCAGCCGGCCGCATCCCGGGCAGCTTCTTCCGCCGCGAAGGCCGCCCGCCCGAGCGCGCCATCCTCACCACCCGCCTGATCGACCGGCCCCTGCGGCCCCTGTTCCCCTCCTGGCTGCGCGACGACCTGCAGGTGGTGGCCACCTGCCTGTCGCTGGATGAGCGGGTGCCGCCCGATGTGCTGGCGGTCACCGGCGCCTCGATCGCCACCCTGCTGGCGAAGATCCCCTTCAGCGGCCCGATGGCAGCCGTGCGCGTCGGCCTGCTTGGCGACGACTTCGTGCTCAACCCCAGCTACCGCGAGATCGAGCGCAGCGAGCTGGATCTGGTGGTGGCCGGCACCCCCACCGGTGTGGTGATGGTGGAAGCGGGCGCCAACCAGCTGCCCGAACAGGACGTGATCGAAGCGATCGACTTCGGCTACGAAGCCGTGGGCGAACTGATCAAGGCCCAGCAGAAGCTTCTCGCCGACCTCGGCATCGAGCAGGTGTTCCCCGAACCCCAGGTTCAGGACCCCGCCCTGCCGACCTTCCTGGAGCAGGAATGCGGCGCCGGCATCGGTGAGGTGCTCAAGCAGTTCTCCCTCACCAAGGCCGAGCGCGACGCCCAGCTTGATGTCATCAAGGCCGAGGTGGCCCAGAAGATCGCCGGCCTCTCCGACGACGATCCGATCCGCGTGGCCGCCGCCGGCAAGGCCCTCGGCAACACCTACAAGGGCATCACCAAGAAGCTGATGCGCGCCCAGATCCTCAGCGAGGGCAAACGGGTCGATGGCCGCAACCTCGATGAGGTGCGCCCGATCAGCGCCGCCGTGGGTGTGCTGCCCAAGCGGGTGCATGGCTCCGGCCTGTTCCAGCGCGGGCTCACCCAGGTGCTGTCCACCGCCACCCTCGGCACCCCCAGCGATGCCCAGGAGATGGACGATCTCAACCCCATGGGTGAGAAGACCTACCTGCACCACTACAACTTCCCGCCCTATTCGGTCGGTGAAACCCGGCCGATGCGCTCCCCCGGCCGCCGCGAGGTGGGCCACGGCGCCCTGGCCGAGCGGGCGATCGTGCCCGTGCTTCCCCCCAAGGAGAGCTTCCCCTACGTGCTGCGGGTGGTCTCGGAGTGCCTCAGCTCCAACGGCTCCACCTCAATGGGCTCGGTCTGTGGCAGCACCCTGGCCCTGATGGATGCCGGCGTGCCGCTCAAGGCGCCCGTGAGCGGCGCCGCCATGGGCCTGATCAAGGAGGGCGATGAGGTGCGCATCCTCACCGACATCCAGGGCATCGAGGATTTCCTCGGCGACATGGACTTCAAGGTGGCCGGCACCGAGAAGGGCATCACCGCCCTGCAGATGGACATGAAGATCAGCGGTCTGGCGGTGAGCACCATCGCCGAGGCCGTCAACCAGGCCCGCCCGGCCCGGCTGCACATCCTCGAGAAGATGCTCGAGGCGATCGGCAAGCCCCGCGATGTGCTCTCCCCCCATGCCCCGCGCCTGCTCAGCTTCCGCATCGACCCGGAACTGATCGGCACCGTGATCGGCCCCGGCGGCCGCACGATCAAGGGCATCACCGAGCGCACCAACACCAAGATCGACATCGAAGACGGCGGCATCGTCACGATCGCCAGCCACGACGGCGCCGCCGCTGAGGAAGCTCAGCGGATCATCGAAGGTCTCACCCGCCGCGTCAGCGAAGGGGAGATGTTCAACGGCTCCGTCACCCGGATCATTCCGATCGGTGCCTTCGTGGAGATTCTCCCCGGCAAGGAGGGCATGATCCACATCTCCCAGCTCTCGGAAGCACGCGTGGAGAAGGTGGAAGATGTCATCAAAGTGGGCGACGCCGTGACCGTGCGGGTGCGCGAAATCGACAACCGCGGCCGCATCAACCTCACCCTGCGGGGCGTGGCCCAGGAGACGGTGCCTGTGGCCTGATCAAGCCTGTGACCTGATGAAGTCTCTGATCAGCCGGGCCTGATCAAACGTCAAACCTCAGTGCTCTTGATCACTGACAAGCTCTCAGCCGCTTTCACCCCTGGTGAGGCGGTTTTTTGCTGGATCTCAGCCAGCCCCCTGATCAGAGCTCGAAACCCGGATCGATTCGCGCCATGGCGGCGGCGGCCCGCTCACACAGTTCGGCATGGGCCAGACCATGGCTGGCGATCAGGCAACCGGCCTGCAATCCGTCACCCTTGTTGTAGTGAAGAGGGCGGCCATCGGCGTGGCTGAAGGCCCCGCCCGCCGCCCGCAGCACCGCTTCCGGCGCCGCCATGTCCCAGTCCTTCGGGGCGCTGCGGCCTGAAAGTGAGAGGTAAAGGTCGGTTTCGCCGCGCAGGATCGTGGCCACCTTGCAACCCACGCTGCCCACCGCCAGCGAGGAGCCCAGCTCCAGCGCCTGCACCAGCTGCTCCAGGCGCTGATCCCGGTGGTTACGGCTGGCCACCAGCACCAGCTCTCCCGGCTCACGGCGTTCACTGAGCTGGGGCGCGAAGTGCTCGCCGGCCGGATTCTCCCGCCAGGCGCCACCGATCAACTCCTCAGCCGCCGCGCCCACCAGACCGAACCAGAGCTCCTCCTTCTCAGGCAGCAGCACCACCCCGAGCACCGGCTGGCCCTGATGCACCAGCGCCAGATGCACCGCATATTCGCCGGTGCCCTGGAGGAAATCCTTGGTGCCATCCAGGGGATCGAGGATCCAGAGCCAGTCGGCCTCGAGGGGCACGCCGGCGCTGAGTTGCTCCTTGGCGGTCTCCTCGCTCAGCAAGGTCCAGGGGGCATCGGGAAAAGCCTGAGCGAGGCCCTCGAGCAGGTGCTGGTTCACCGCCAGATCAGCCGCCGTCACTGGCCCCTCGCCGCCTTCATCGACGCTCAGGGCCGCGCCATAGCCAAAGGGGGGCTGCTCGCCGCGGGCGTAGGCCCGCAGAATCGACCCCGACTCCCAGCACAGGCGCCGCAAGAGCACCAGCAGCTCCTCGAGATCGAGGCCGGCGGGCAGGCAGGGGGCAGCCATCATGGTCACGGCCAGGGTCGGACAGAGCCGCATTGTGGAGCAAGCCAGCGAACCCGCCTCAGGGGTGCTGTACCTGGTGGGAACACCGATCGGCAACCTCGGGGATCTCTCCCCCCGGGCCCGGCGGGTCCTGGAGGGGGTGGATCGCATCGCCTGCGAAGACACCCGCCATAGCGGCCAGCTGCTGGCCGGCCTGGGCATCCGCAGCCGTCTGCTCAGCTTTCACCAGCACAACCAGACCGCCCGCATCCCTGAGCTGCTCGCAGCCCTGACCGCGGGCGAAAGCCTGGCGGTGATCAGCGATGCGGGCCTGCCGGGCATCTCCGATCCCGGCGAGGCACTGGTGGCGGCCGCCCGCGCCGGCGGCCATGCGGTGATCTGCGTGCCCGGCCCCTGCGCGGTGACCACGGCCCTGGTGAGCAGCGGCCTGCCCAGTGGCCGCTTCTGCTTCGAGGGGTTCCTGCCGGCCAAGGCCAGCCAGCGCCGCCAGCGGCTCCAGGAGCTGGCGGCGGAGGAGCGCACGCTGGTGCTGTTCGAGGCGCCCCACCGGCTGATCGAGCTGCTCGACGACCTGCTCGCCACCCTGGGCGACCGGCCTATGCAGGTGGCGCGGGAGCTGACCAAACGCCATGAACAGCAGATCGGGCCCAGCGTGGGCGCCGCCCTGGAGCACTTCCGGCGGGTGCCGCCCCGTGGGGAGTGCACCCTGGTGATCGGCGGCGCCACGCCGGAGCAACCAGCGCTGCGCAGTGACGCCGAGCTGACCGAAGAGCTGCGCGGGAAGGTGGCTTCAGGCCTGAGCGCCAGTGATGCGGCCCGCCAGCTTGCCGCTGAGACCGGCCTCTCCCGCCGCAGCCTCTACGCCCTGCTGCACCAACCGGAGTGAGCGCCGCCAGCGCTGGATGGACCATGCTGAGGGTCAAGCTGCTCCACTCCCCTCCGTCTTGGCCATGCTGCTGCGCCTGCGCCTGTTGCTCACCAGCCTCGGCGGCGGTCTGCTGCTGCTGCTGATCCTCTGCCTCGGCGCCCAGAACCTGGAGGAGCGCCCGAGCCTGCGGCTGGGCATCGGCCGCAGCGCGCCCCTGCCCAGCGGCTTCCTGGTGGGGCTGGCGCTGGCGGCAGGGGTGATCAGCGGCGGCAGCGCCACCGCCCTGCTCCTGCCCCGCCGGGATTAACCGCCGGGGAGAGCGTAGAGCGCTCCTTCCAGCACCACCCGTGTGATGCCCTGCCCCACCAGATAGGTGGCCGTGCGCTGAATCACCTGGCTGTCGGGCATCTTGATCACCCGCTGGGTGCGGCCGCACTGACGCTTGGCCTGGCGCGGATTGGCGAACACCACCAGGGCCTGGCGCGCCTGCTCGTCGTCGGGGAGGGCGCCGAGCTCGGGGAAATCACTGAGGGGACGAGCCTGCAGCTCGACCGTCTTGTCCACCAGCATGTACAAGCTGGCGGGCAGGGGCGCGCTCTCCAGCGGCTGACAGACCACGGCCGAGCCCTCCTGAAGCCCCGAACCGAGGTTGGCGCCCGCCACCACCGGCACCATGGTGAAGACATTGCCTTCGGCATCGGTGTCATCCCCGTCGCCGTTGTCGCTCTCGCCGTCGTCGCCGTCCTCGCCCTCGGCGTCCTCACCGAAGTCATCGGCGTCGTCGATCGCCAGCACACCGGGGCCGGAGCCGTCGTCGTCGGGGTCGTTGTCGAGGACGTTCAACGGGTCGAGGTCGTCGTCCGCATTCCCGTTGGCGGCAGGCGCCTGGAAGGCCGGCTCAAGCATGGGCGCGACCTCCGGACTAGGCGCGACCTCCGGACTGGGCACGGCCTCCGGACTGGGCGCGGCTTCCGGCATGGTCGTCTCCAGGGGCGCCTCCAACTGGTCCACGGGGCGGCCACGCTCCTTCTTGAGCTGCTCGTAGAGCTCGGGGTCGAGGGCGCCTTTCACCACCCGGGTCACGGTGTTGGGGCTGCAGCCGAAGCCATCGGCGAGGGCGGCGCTGGATGCTCCAGCCCGCCACCGCTGCACCAGCTCCTGTTTCTGGGCGTCACTGAGCCGGGAGGCCGCCATCGAGCAAGTTGCGCAGCGGCCCAATCTAGGCTGATGCGGTGGGCCGTTAGCTCAGCTGGATAGAGCATGCGACTTCTAATCGCACGGTCGCTGGTTCGAATCCAGCACGGCCCGTTCCCCCATTCCCCAGCCTCTGGCGCGCCAGAAGCCTCACCAGCATTCCCTGACCTAACGGCGATTCGGTAGCAGCAGCGCCGACCGAAGCAGCGATTTGTCAACAATCTTGACAAATCCATTGAACCCGAGAGGACCGCCCCATGGCCCTCACACGACGCGTCGAACTGGTGCCGCTGGAGCGGACCTCCTCAGGCAATGCCCTCTTTAGCCAGGCCCAGCCCAGCGACGAAACCCTGATCGCCGATCTCGCCCCCCATCAGCCCGTCTCACTCTTCTGTCACCGCCGCCAGACCGATCAACTGATCCTGCTGCGCGGCTCCCTCGAGCTGGTGGTGCTGGAGGGCGGCAGGCTCGTGCTCATTCCCCTGCGGGAAGACGAACCGATGCTGGTGCGCATCCCCCCTGGCGTCCCCCACGGGGCGGTCAACAGCAGCCGCCATTACGCCACGGTGGTGAATGCAGTGCTGCGCCACGGCCCACCCGACCCGCGCGACTACAAGCCGCGGCCACTTCCCCACGGCCTGCAGGCGCAGTGGCGGGACCTCATGGGCGAGCCCGTGCCAGCAGGTCATCAGGTGCCGGCAAGCGCAGGCGATCGGCCCAGCCACAGCGCTCCAGGACGCGGATGAAGGCATAGGTGGGATCGGGCAGCCGCTGCACGCGGCCGCCGCTCACCCCATAGCCCTGCCGAACAGACCACTGGAAGGCGTGATGCAGGTTGTGCCAGCCCTCCCCGAGCGTGATCAGAGCCACCCAGGCGTTGTTGCGGCTCATGTCGTCGGTGATGAAGGGCTGATCACCGGCGAGGTGGGCCAGGGAATTCACCGTGGCCACCCCGTGGAAGAGCACTGTTGTGCTCAGGCAGAACGCCGCCAGCCACTCCAAGCCACCGAATGCATACGACAGGCCACCCAGAGCGAGCAGGGGCAGGAAATGCAGCCTGTCGATCAGGCGCAGCACCGGGTCGGCCTCGACATCGGCGGGCAGCCGCTCCGGGAAGAAGGAGGGCTGCAGCAGCCAGCCCACCTGCGAGCGCCAGAACCCTCGCAGTCCTGACTGGGGCTGCAGGGGCGAATGGGGATCCTGGTCCGTGTCCACATGGCGGTGATGGGCCAGGTGATGGGCCTTCCACCAGCTCGGCCCCATCTGCCCGGCGGAGGCCCCCACCAGGGCCCCGATCCAGACCACCAGCTTGGGCGCTCTGTAGCTGCCATGGGTGATCAGGCGGTGATAGATCGCCGTGGTGGCCAGCATCCGGACCACATAGAGGGCCAGGGCCCAGCTCGCCGCCTCCAGGCTCAGCCCAGTGGCCAGCAGCAGCAGGCAACCGAGGTGAGACAGGACGATGAAGACCGGTCCAAGGAAGTACAGGAAACGGGTGAGACCGGTAGTCAGAGGAAACCTCTGTGAAGAGATCTTCACGTTAGGTGGGCAGGGTGGGGAGCAACAGCGCTCCTCCCTAGCCTGAACTCCAGGGGGAAGGCTTCCCATGGCCTACACCAAAGGTCCCGGCAACAGGTCCATCGAAGCGGCACCTGAAGCGTCCTTCGCGGCCCTGGAGCCCCTGCTGCTGCGCTCCCAGGGACGGGCCGATGCCCTGATCGAGGTGCTTCATGGCGCCCAGAAGCTCTACAGCTACCTGAGCGATGACTTGCTCCGCCACGTGGCGACGCGCCTGCAGCTCCCACTCAGCCGGGTCAAGGGAACCGCCAGCTTCTATCACCTCTTCCGTTTCCAGCCGCCGGCCCGCCACCGCTGCGTGGTCTGCACCGGCACCGCCTGCCAGATCCAGGGGGCCCCGGCCCTGATCGAAGCCATGGAGGAGGGCCTGGGGCTGCGGATGGGCGACCGCCGGGCCGATGGCTGGGTGAGCCTCTCGGAGGTGCGCTGCCTGGGCACCTGCAGCGACGCGCCCCTGGTGCTGATCGATGAAACCGTCGGCCGCCAGCAGACCAGCGATGGTCTGCGCCGCTGGCTGAAGGAGCTGGAGCCATGAACGGCTTGCGCTGCTGCGCCTCGGCCGGCTGCCTGGCCAGGGGCTCCGGCGCCGTGATCGGGGCCCTCGAAACGGCCATCTCCAGAGGTGAACTGGGCGATCGGATCCAGCTGCGACCGGTGGGCTGCCTGGGCCCCTGCAGCCAGGGGCCCCTGCTGGCCCTCGATCCCGATGGCGATCTCTATGCCGGTGTGGAGCCGCAGGACGCCGTAACCCTGGTGGCCGCTCTGGCCCGGCGGCAGCATCAGGACTGCGACTCCGCTCAGGCGCCCCCCCTGGAGTGGACCCCCGCCAGGGGCGAGCGACTGGATCTCAGCGAGCCGTTCTTCCAGCGTCAGCGGCGGATCGTGCTGGAGCACTGCGGCGTGATCGATCCCACCGACCTCGAGCAGGCGATCGCCGTGGGGGCCTACGGCCAGCTGGAGCGGGTGCTACGGGGCTGGAGCCCGGAACGGGTGGTGACGGAACTGCAGCGCAGCGGCCTGCGCGGCCGTGGCGGCGCCGGCTATCCCACCGGTCTGAAATGGGCCACCGTGGCCCGCATGCCCGGGGCCCGGAAGGTGGTGGTCTGCAACGCCGATGAGGGCGATCCCGGAGCCTTCATGGACCGCGCCGTTCTGGAGGGAGATCCCCATCGGGTGCTGGAAGGCATGGCGATCGCCGCCTATGCGGTGGGGGCCGACCACGGATTCATCTACATCCGCGCCGAATATGAGCTGGCGATCGAGCGGCTGCGCCTGGCGATCGAGCAGGCCGTGGTCCGGGGCCGGCTCGGGGCGGCGCTGTTCGGCACGGGTTTCGGCTTCACGCTGGAGCTGCGGGTGGGGGCCGGCGCCTATGTCTGCGGCGAGGAAACGGCACTGATCGCCTCGATCGAGGGCAAACGCGGCACGCCGCGCCCCAGGCCCCCCTATCCCGCTGAGCGCGGCGTGGGCGGCAGACCCACCCTGATCAACAACGTCGAGACCTTCGCCAACGTGGCGCCGATCCTGCGGGAAGGCGCCGACTGGTTCGCCGCCATCGGCACCGCTGGCAGCAGCGGCACCAAGGTGTTCAGCCTCACCGGCCACGTTCGCCGCGGCGGCCTGGTGGAAGTGCCGATGGGCACCAGCCTGGCCACGGTCGTTCTGGAGATGGGCGAGGGCAGCCCGCACGGCTCCGCGGTCAAAGCCGTGCAGACCGGCGGACCGTCCGGGGGCTGCGTGCCAGCCGATCGGCTCGACACCCCACTCGACTACGAAAGCCTCCAGGCCCTGGGCACGATCATGGGCTCCGGCGGCATGGTGGTGCTCGACCAGGGCACCGACATGGTGGCTCTGGCCGCCTATTTCATGGCCTTCTGCCGTGAGGAGTCGTGCGGCAAGTGCGTGCCCTGCCGCGCCGGCACCGTTCAGCTGCATGGGCTGCTGGAGAAGATCCTGGCTGGCCTGGCCAGCCAGGCCGACCTCGATCAGCTCGAAACGCTCGGAGCGATGGTGATGGACACCAGCCTCTGCGGCCTGGGCCAGAGCGCCCCCAAGCCGATGCTGAGCACCCTGCGCTACTTCCGCGGCGATTATCTCGCCAGGCTGGAGGCGCCATGAGCGTGCGCACGCTGCGCATCGACGGCCGAGATGTGGCCAGCGCCGACGGCGCCACGGTTCTGGAGGCCGCGCGCGACGCCGGCGTGGCCATCCCCACCCTCTGCCACCTGGAGGGGCTCTCGCCCGTGGCCGCCTGCCGGCTCTGCCTGGTGGAGATCGAGGGCAGCGGCAAACTCCAGCCGGCCTGCATCACCCCGGTGAGCGAGGGCATGGTGGTGCACACCGCCACGCCACGCCTCCGGGAGATCCGCCGGACCGTGATCGAGCTGCTGTTCACCGAGGGCAACCATGTCTGCGCGGTCTGCGTGGCCAACGGCCATTGCGAACTGCAGGACCGCGCCGTGGAGGTGGGCATGGACCACGCCCGCCTGCCCTACCGCTTCCCTGATCGCCCCGTCGACCTCTCCCACCCGCGCTTCGGGCTCGACCACAACCGCTGCATCCTCTGCAGCCGCTGCGTGCGCGTCTGCGACGAAGTGGAGGGCGCCCACGTCTGGGACGTGGCCTGGCGGGGGGAGCACTGCCGGATCATCGCCGGACTGGATCAGCCCTGGGGCGCCGTCGACGCCTGCACCGACTGCGGCAAGTGCGTGATGGTCTGCCCCACCGGCGCCCTGTTCCACAAGGGCGACAGTGAGGGGGAGAAACACGAGGATCCCAGCCGGCTGGCGGCCCTGCAGCGGGCCCGCCACGCCCGCCAGGAGGCCCCATGAGCCAGCCCGCGAAGCTGCCGAAGCTGCGTCTGGCCACGGTCTGGCTGGCGGGTTGCTCCGGCTGCCACATGTCGTTCCTGGATCTCGACGAGTGGCTGATCGAACTGGCACCCCGCATCGAAATGGTCTTCTCGCCGATCGCCTCCGACACCAAGACCTACCCCGAGGCCGTGGATGTGGCCCTGGTGGAGGGGGGCGTGGGCAACAGCGACAACCTGGCCCTGATCCACCAGGTGCGCCAGCGCACCCGCCTGCTGGTGTCCTTCGGCGACTGCGCCATCACCGCCAACGTGCCGGGCCTGCGCAACCCGCTCG
>NZ_JAGQBY010000169.1:0-6706 GCF_024345875.1 Synechococcus sp. EJ6-Ellesmere | reverse complement strand
AACTTGGCGCCGAAGGCGCTGAGCATGCGCTCGCTGTGATCGCGGGAGCGGGCCGGCTCGATCACGGTGGTGGAGCCGCTGGCCGTGAGGGCCGCCAGCAGCAGGGCCGATTTCACCTGGGCCGAGGCCACGGGGGTGCCGATCACCGCGCCATGGAGCTGGCAGCCTTCAATCGCCAGCGGAGCGAGGTTGCCGCCCGCCCGGCCGCGGATCAACGCGCCCATGCCGGCCAGCGGCTGGCCCACCCGGGCCATCGGCCGCCGGCGCAGGGAGGCATCGCCATTGAGCACGAAATGGCGGCCCGTGCGGCCCGCCAGCAGCCCCAGCATCAGGCGCATGGTGGTGCCTGAATTGCCGCAGTCGAGCACATCATCGGGCTCCTGGAGGCCATCGAGGCCGACCCCCTGCACCAGCACCGGCTCACCGGCCTGGATCGGACCGATCGAGACCCCCATGGCCCTCAGGCAGGCGGCGGTGCTGAGGGGATCTTCGGCGGGGAGCAGGCCCTCGATACGGGTCTCGCCTTCGGCGATGGCACCGAAGAGCAGAGCCCGGTGGGAAATCGACTTATCGCCCGGCACCCGCACCGTGCCGCGCAGGCTGCGCTCCCGGCCAGCACCGGCATTGGAGCCCAGGGTCAGGGGGCTGCCGGGAGCGGGGGCGACGGCCATGCGATGGAGTGGCGAGGCGAAAGGGGAATCGGGGGAGCCTAGGCCTGAGCTTCCGCTGGAAACGCCGGCGACTGCGAGCCATTGAGACGATCACCCGCATCCCCCAGTCCGGGCACGATGCGGAAGGCCTCATCCAGCTCGGGATCGATGCAGGCGGTGTACACGCTGAGATCCGGGAAACGCTTGCCGAGGGTCGCGAGCCCGGGGCTGGCTGCCAGGGCCGTGATCACCCGCAACCGCTGACCGCTCACCCCCCGGGCCTCCAGGCGCTCCAGCACCTGGATCAGGCTGCCGCCAGTGGCCAGCATCGGATCGAAGACCATCACCCCCACCCGCTCGCCGATCCTCTGCGGCAGCGCGTCGAGGTAGCAACTGGCCTCGCCCGTGCGCTCATCCCGCACCAGGCCCATATGGGCGACCCGGGCGGAGGGCAACACTGCCTGGGCTCCGGCCCACAGCCCCAGGCCAGCACGCAGCACCGGCACCGCCAGCACAGGCACCGACGGGTCCACCACCATGCCGTCGGTGACGGCCAGAGGGGTCTGCACCTGCAGGGATCGCTGGGGCAACCAGTCGCGTACGGCTTCATAGGTGAGCCAGCGACCCAGCTCGGCCATGGCGGTGGCGAACAGCGGCGAGGGGGTGTCCTGATCCCTCAGCAGAGTGAGCCAGTGGGCGATCAGGGGGTGGGGTGGAACAACCACCCGCAGCGACATGCTCATGTGCCATAGCTTGAGCCGTCACGCTACGTGCGCCGTGCCGTCTGCTCTTCGGGTGTCCAGGCCCCACCCTTCTCTTGGGCAGCGCATCCACCGACGCTGGTGGTCGCTGCTGGCCGGACTGATCCTGCTGATGGGCAGCTCGCTGCTGATGGGGGTGGGGAGCGCCGCTGCGATCACGGCACCGGAGCTGCGGGGCCAGCGTGCCCTGCAGGATCTTCAGCCCGACATGCACGGCCGTGACCTGCGTCAGCAGGAGTTCCTCAAAGCCTCAATGGGCGGCTTCGACCTCAGCGGCAGCGATCTGCGCGGGGCGGTGTTCAACTCCAGTGATCTCACCAACACCAACCTGAGCGCAGCCAACCTCGAAGACGCCGTGGCCTTCGCCACCCGCTTCGATGGGGCCGATCTGAGCGGGGCTGTACTGCGCAACGCCATGCTCATGCAGAGCCGTTTCACCGGTGCCCAGATCGAGGGGGCCGATTTTAGCGACGCCGTGCTGGATCTCTCCCAGGTCAAGGCCCTCTGCTCCCGCGCCGATGGCGTCAACCCAAGCACTGGGGTGTCCACGGTCGAAAGCCTGGGCTGCCGGTAACATTCGGGTCCGGTTCCGGTGGTGAACAGCCACCGGGGGCAAGGGGGAAAGTCCGGTGTGAGTCCGGCGCTGTCCCGCAGCTGTGAAGCCCGTGCTCCGGTCGACAACCGCCGCACGAGCCAGTCAGAACACCCGCCGGTACTCCCTCTCGTGCCGGCGCGGACCAGAATTCCAGACCATGACCTTCCTGTCACGGGATCCGGCTCGGCTACGGCAGCCAGCACGGCACTCCCGATTCTCTCCCCGACCCAACCAAAACATCCCTAACGGAGCCAGCTTTAGGCCCACCCCCGGGAATCTGATCACCCTGGCCGGGCTGGTGCCCCTGCTGCTGCTCTCGCTGCTGGCTGCTCCCGCCTCGGCCCACCACCTGATGGAGGCCTTCGGACTGAGGGAAGGGGCCATGGCTGGTTTCCTCAGTGGGCTGGGCCATCCCTTGCTCGGCCCTGACCATCTCCTCTTTCTGCTCAGCCTCGGCCTGGTGGGGCTGCAACACCCTCTGCGCTGGGTGATCGCCCTGCTGGCGATCGGCCTGGGCTCCACCGCCCTGGGCCTGGTGCTGCCTGTGCCGCCCGGCAGCGAACTGCTGGTAGCCCTCTCGCTCGTGGCCACCGCTCTGGTGGTGCTGGGCCGCTGGCCACGCTGGATCCTGCTTCCCGCCATCGCCCTGCACGGCAGTGTCCTCAGCCAGCCAGTGCTGGGCTGGTCGTTCTCAGCCCAGGTTCTCTATCTATTCGGGCTTCTGATCAGCCAAGGGGCCCTGCTGATCACGGCCGTCACCCTGGTCCGCTCCTGGGCCCGGGGGCTTGAAGCCGCCAACCTGCGACTGGTGGCCGGGGTGATGATCGGCATCGGCGCCACGTTCGCCTGGACCCAGCTGGTGCCCTGACGATGGCAATCCCCACCGCAGTCCCGCCGGCCCCGCTCGCCAGCCGGCGGCTGCCGGTCACCGTCGTGACCGGTTTTCTGGGCGCCGGCAAGACCACGCTGCTGCGCCAGCTGCTGCTCCACAGCGGACAGCGCCTGGCAGTGCTGGTGAATGAGTTCGGCGAAGTGGGCATTGATGGAGCCCTGCTGCGCAGCTGCGGCTTCTGCCCCGAAGACGAGCTGGAAGGTCGGCTGGTGGAGCTGGCCAACGGCTGCCTCTGCTGCACCGTCCAGGACGAGTTCCTGCCCACCATGCAGATCCTGCTGGCCAAGGCCGATTACCTCGACGGCATCGTGGTCGAAACCAGCGGTCTGGCCCTGCCCGAGCCGCTGGTGCAGGCTTTTCAGTGGCCTGAGATCCGCACCCGCACCCGCGTCAATGGCGTGGTGGCGGTGGTCGATGGCGAAGCCTTGGCTCAGGGCAGCGTGGTAGGCGACCCTGCGGCCCTGAAGCGTCAGCGCTCGGCCGACCCCAGCCTCGACCACCTCAGCGACCTCGAGGACCTCTTCCGGGATCAGCTGGCGGCGGCGGACCTGGTGCTGATGAGCCGGGCCGATCGGCTCGATGGTCCCCAGAGTGAGGCCGTTCAACAACAACTGGCGCCGCTATGCCGACCTGGAGTACAGGTGCTGCCGATGGTGCGCGGAAAGGTTCCTGCCGAGCTCATGCTCGGCCTTGAGCGCGTTGAGCCGGCCCCCGGGCACCGTTCGGATCAGCAGGGTCATCCCGCTGACCATGACCACGACCACGACCACGACCACGACCACAGTCATGTGCCGATGCAGTCGCTGGCGTTGCAGCTGCCGGGCGACTTCGAGAGGCAGGCCCTGGAACGCCTTCTGATCGAGCAGATCGTGGAGCAGGGGATCCTGCGACTTAAGGGCTGGTTGCGTCAGAGCGGCAAGCCAAGGCCCCTGCAGATCCAGGCGGTCGGTCCGCGGCTCGATTGCTGGTACGACCGTCATCCCGGAGAACCCACAGCCGAAGGAAGCCCAGGCCTGGAGCTGGTGGTGCTGGGCCTGCACCTCGACCGAGGACGGCTGGAGAAAGCACTGGGCGGCGCGGCCCTCAGCACCCGGGCCTGAGGCGGCCCTCAATCCAGCGGGAAGGAACCCTTGGCGCAGACCCCGTCCCAGCAGAGGGCATGGTCGTCCTGCCAGCGGCCACTCACCGGCTGCCAGGGGCCGCTGGAGCGGCGCATCTCCACAGAGCCGCGACCGTCGTGGCGGAAAATGACCCGCAGACCCTCAAGGTCGATCTGCCAGCGCTCCCCCACCGACTCCACCGTCATCACACAGGGGTGCCAGGGGCCATTCTCAAGACGACATTCCAGCTTGTAGGCCGGAGGCTCGGCCCCCAACGCCGTTCGCGAGACCCAGCCCAGCCCCATCACCACGACCGCCGCCAGGGTCAGCGCGGCGAAGGCTGACAGGGGCCGCCGTACAGGCAGCGCCAGGGGTGGGGCTTGCATGGCTTGGGTCTCCTCCGTCTCACCCTTTCAAGCTGGAGCTGGGGCTGGCGGAGCGGGAACACGGGCTGCCAAGATTTAACAAACGCCCTGGCTGCCTGGTGCCCCGCTTTCACGCCCGTGTGCTGGTCTCGCTGAGGCCCTCGGTTCTCGATCCGGCCGGGGAGGCCACCCGCGCCGCCTCCAGCCGCCTAGGGGTGGAGGGAGTGAATCGCCTGCGCATCGGCAAGGCAGTGGAGCTGGAGATTGAAGCGGCCGATGCCGACACGGCCCGCTCGCGGGTTGAGTTACTCAGCGACCGGCTGCTGGCCAATCCCGTGATCGAGAACTGGGAAATGGAGCTCAGCGAGATCCCCGCCAATGGGGCGGGCCAATCGGCATGACGATCGGTGTGGTGGTCTTCCCCGGCTCCAACTGCGACCGGGACGTGGGCTGGGCGGCTGAGGGCTGCCTGGGAATTCCGATCCGCTTCCTCTGGCACGAGGAGCGGGACCTGACTGGCCTGGATGCTGTGGTGCTGCCCGGAGGCTTCAGCTATGGCGACTACCTCCGCTGCGGCGCGATCGCCCGCTTTGCTCCAGTGCTGAAGGAGGTGGCTGAATTTGCAGCCAGGGGCGGCCCGGTGCTGGGGATCTGCAATGGCTTTCAGATGCTCACCGAACTGGGTCTTCTCCCCGGTGCTCTCACTCGCAACAGCCGACTCCACTTCGTCTGTGAGCCCACAGCCCTGACGGTGCGCCCTGGTGGCTGCTGCTGGCTCTCCAGCTACGGGGAGGGCGAAGTGATCAACCTGCCGATCGCCCATGGCGAAGGCCGTTACCAGTGCGAGCCGGCCACCCTCGCGGCCATGGAGCAGGCCGGCCAGGTGGTTCTTCGCTACCAGAACAATCCCAACGGTTCCGTGGGTGATGTGGCAGGTCTGTGCAACCCTGCCGGCAACGTGCTCGGGCTGATGCCCCACCCGGAGCGGGCCTGCGACCCCCGCACAGGCGGGATCGATGGCCAGCGCCTGTTGGCCAGCCTGCTGAACTGAGTCGTCCGCCTCAGGCAGGCAGCAAAAAGGGGGCTCATGGGCCCCCACGATTGATGCGGTGATCCACTGCCCACTGGGGGCGAGCGGTCAGTTGACCGCTCAGTTGACCGCGGCGAAGAACTCCTTGCTGCCGACGGGGTCAGGATTCATGGTCTTCTCGCCCGGTGTCCAGTTGGCGGGGCAGACCTCATCGGGGTTTGCCTTGACATGCTGGAAGGCCTGAAGGACCCGCAGGGTCTCTTCGACATTGCGGCCCACCGCAAGGTTGTTGATGGTGGCGTGCTGGATCACACCGTCGGGATCGATGATGAACAGACCGCGCAGGGCCACACCCGCGTCCTCATCAAGAACGTTGTAGGCGGAAGCGATCTCCTTCTTGAGGTCGGCCACCAGGGGATAGGCGATGTCCCCGAGGCCACCCTGCTTGCGATCGGTCTGAACCCAGGCCAGGTGGGAGAACTGGCTATCCACCGACACGCCCAGCACCTCGGTGTTGCGGCTGGTGAAATCGCCGTAGCGGTCGTTGAAGGCGGTGATTTCCGTTGGGCAGACGAAGGTGAAATCGAGGGGGTAGAAGAAGAGCACCACGTACTTGCCGCGGTACTGGGAGAGGGTGACCGTCTGGAACTCCTGGTCCACCACAGCGGTGGCGGTGAATTCAGGGGCCTGCAGACCGACGAGCCGGGACATGCTTGAGAGGGGGGTGACGAAGGAGAGAGCAGGGAGCTCAGTCCGAACTCGGACCGACTACCACTTGCGACCGCAACAATTTATCACGGAACCCTGGCAAGAGTTGCCCTTAGGATGGATCAGGCGACGTCGGCTGATGCCCCGCCCCCTTTCCACAGCCTTTTCCAGATGTCCTGGGACCCTGTCCTGCTTCGTAAGTACAACAACACCGGTCACTTCCGCCTGCTCAACCAGCTGCGCAGCGAGCTGAAAACCAGCCCCCTCAACCGGGAGGAACCCGGCGACGAGGACGGGGGCGGGCGCTCACGCACCGGCACCCTGGTGCGTGCCGTGGATGTGCGGCCCCAGCTCTACGGACGAGCCAGGCGCTATGCGGGGCCAGCCCCGGCGCCCAACCTTCCTCCGGCCTCCGGAACTGAAGGAGGCTCTGCCTCTGCCAGTTTCCGTGAGCGCCTCAACGCCATCGAGATGCGCTGAGCTCAGCCTGGGGCTGATGGCTCCACCGCGCCAGTCAATGCCCTGCATCAGAGAGCGAATACACGACCTTGGCAGGCCTGGGATTCGCTTGTGATTGGGGCGACTTCAATCAGACGCCAAAAATG
>NZ_JAGQBY010000168.1:0-6719 GCF_024345875.1 Synechococcus sp. EJ6-Ellesmere | reverse complement strand
GGTCTGGTGGAGTTTGAGCTCAGTGCCGCCTTCCGGCCCCCGCCGGCCAGCACGGCCCAGCTGAAGCAGTTGCAGGAGCTGGCTGCCGGTGGCATGGCCCGCCGTCTGGAGCTGTTGCAGAGGGAGGGCCTGCTGCGATGACCAACCTTCAGCAGGGCGCGCCGCCCCGGTCCATGCTCCTGCGCAACGCTCTGTTGATCGGTCTGCCCTTGGCGGCTGGTGTGGTGCTGGCCGGCCTGGTTGGCGTGGTGGGGGTGTTTCAGCCCTGGAGTCAGCTGCGCCGGGATCAACTCCAGCTCGATGAGCTGCGGGGCATGAACGAACGGTTGCCTCTGCTGCGGGCCCAGCGGGTGCGCCAGCTCGATCAGGTCAAAACCGTGGAGGGTCAGCGCTCCAGCCTGCTCAAGCTGATCGCAGGGAGTGGTCAGATCAGTACCTTCCTGGCCCAGCTGAACCGCGAGGCCACGGCCACCGGCGTGCAGCTCGATGTGTTCGAGCCTGTGGTGCCCACTGCGGCGCCCACTGCCGCGGCCGCCCCGGCCTCTGGGGGCAAGGAGAAGGAAGCGGGACCTCCACCGGACCCTCTCGAGGCCGATGGCCTGCGCAAGACCACCTTGCTGCTGAGCGCCCGCGGGCGCTACCCGAACTTGCTGGTGTTCCTGCGCCGCCTGGAGCGCCTCAGTCTGCTGGTGGCCCAGAGCGATCTCAACCTCGACCTGGAGGCCATCCGCGCCCAGGCTCAGCCTGTCGCTAACAGGTCGGCAGCTCAGGCGCAGCGCATTCCCCAGGTGGTGCTGAAGCTGAACCTGGCGATCTACGGCGCAGGCCCAGCCGTCAAGCCCTCCGGCAAACCGGCCAAGTCCGCCGCCGCCCCACCTCCTGCGGCCACGTCACCAGCCGCCAGTCCCGCTGCCCCGGTGCCCCCGGCTCCACCCCAATGAGGAGTCAGGGGCCACAGTTGCATTTGGTCATCTGGTGCTTAAAGAACACTCCTCGTAACATTCCGACTTGATGGATGCGTTGATGGGCTCAGCTGGTCTTGGATTCCGTGCTGGGTTGTGGCTGGTCGCCAGCAGTACCCTGCTGGCGACCTTGCCCCTGGCGGTGACCCCCGCTCCAGTCCTGGCCCAGGCGGCCATTCGCTCCGACGGCCTGCAACTGAAACTTCGCCGTCTGCCCGATGCCCTGGAGCTGCTGATCCAGGACGTCGGCACCGGCAGCGACCTGCGTCAGCAGATGCACGGTCAGGTGTGGCTGGGTGAGCTGCGTACCCCGCAGGTCCGTGGGCTCAAGGCCGGCCCCCAGTCGCTCTCGATGACCGATGCCGGCGTGGATTCGATCACCTTCGACGGCACCGGCACGGAATTCCAGCTGAAGGTGACGCCGATGCAGGGGCGCAACCTGGGCACGCCGGTGGTGAGCAGCGACGGCCGCGACCTGACCGTGCGCTTCATCGCCCCCCAGCTGCCCGTGAGTCAGACGGCCCGGGTGGACCTGCGGGCCCCCACTCGGGTGCCCACCTCGTCCTTTGTGCCTCCCCTGCGGCCCCGTGCCGTGGCACCCCCTTCCGGCGACATCGCGGTGGGCACGATGACGATCCGCAACCGCGGTTATCTCAGCCTTTACGGTCCGCCTGTGACGCTGACCACCCGCAGTGCCAACCCGCGCGATGTGTTGATGGTGCTGGCCCAGATGGGGGGCTATGGGTACGCCTATCAGGACACCCAGGCCTTAGGCAGCTTTGGTGGGACGAATCAGGGCTCAATTGGCTCGCCCCAGCGATGTGGCGTAACGCCCCGCAACCCGCTGCTGACAAGTATTCAGACTAATTCTTCTGGGCAAGGAAGCCAAGGTCAAGGAGTCCAGGATAAGCCATTTGTCCCGTGTCCAGTCTCTGTGGCATTCCTTAATGAACCCTATGAGCGGGCGTTTAACTTCGTATTGCTTTCTTCTGGGCTCCAAGCCAGAAAAGAGGGGAGCACAATCCTCGTTGGTCCGAGCGTCCTGGGAAGCACATTGGGGCCTCAGATGTCTAAGGTATACAGGCTTAATCAAGTCGGTGCGAAAGGGGCTGCTGAGTATTTGGCAAGCCTCGGCGCAATTATTAACGTTCCGAATACAAGCAGGAATGTTCAAAGTTCGGGACAGGCGACCAGCGTTGGCGCGGGCGTTACAGGAGGAGGCTCTACCGCAAGCTCTACTTCCACCTCCCAGTCAGAGACTACTACTATTCAGAGCTTTGGAAGTGGTATCGGGCCATTGGTTGGCTTGTCTGGGACAATTGACGATCGCTTAAGTACGATCACGATCGTTGGGGAGCCGTCGCTGGTGGCGATCGGCGAGCAATATCTCAAGCAACTGGATCTGCGCCAGCGCCAAGTGGCGTTGTCCGTGAAGATACTGGACGTGAATCTCACGAATGCCAGCGATATAGATAACAGCTTTGCCTTTCGCTTTGGTAATAACTTTATTGTGAATGATGGAGGCCGTTTGTTGGCGGCTTTCGGGCGCAATCTGCCGCCAACGGCCAATGACTTCCGGCGGGGTGTCCCCAATAACCTGGATGTCGAGCTGACCCCCGGAACAGGCACAACCCCTGGCACCATCACAACGACAGGCGACAACCTGCCAGGTCTTGTGGCCACTGGAGCAGCGGCACTCAATGGGGCGACCTCAACGGGAAGTTCCCTGGTGGATGGTTTCCGCCGCAACCCTGGCCTGAATTACCCCGATAACCAGTTCTTCGACTTCCTTCAGGCTCAGATTGTCTCGGAGAATGCCAAAGTGCTGGCCAGCCCCACCTTGATCCTCAGTGAAAACCCAGAGACCATTGCAGGAGGGGCGGATATCGGTGCCGGGGGTCTTTCTGGCCAGGCCGGCGATACGTCAGGCCTGAGCGCGGCTACCATCGGCCGTACCAGGTCCAATGAATCCTTTGTGACGGTAGGCCGCCAGGTGGTGACTGCTTATGACGTCACCAGCACCGCCAATGTTGGCACCACCTGTGAGCCCACCTTCAGCACCGCCGGCCTCACCTTCGGCGCCCGTGTATCCAAGATCGACGACAATGGGTTTGTGACGTTCACCCTGTCCCCGGCCATCTCCGGAGTGGTGAATCGTCAGCAAGTGCCAGGCTGTGGTGATATCGACATCCTTCGCCTCCGCCGCTTGGACACCGGCAGCGTGCGTGTGCGCGACGGCCAGACCCTAATCCTCACCGGGGTCATTTCTGATGAGGATTTCGAGGTGGTGTCCAAGTGGCCGATCCTCGGTGATCTGCCACTCCTGGGACAGTTCTTCCGAAAGACAACCGGCTCTCGAAATAAAAGCGAACTCGTGATCCTGGTGACGCCAAGGATCATCGACGATGAGCAGGGTGGCACCTACGGCTATGGCTACAATCCCTCCGGCCGGGATGCTCGCCGCCTGATCTACAGCCCCTGACGCTCATCTCAGAAGGCTAGGGGGGCGAAGTATTTAATCGCCAGCGGAGCCAACTGCTGGAAGATCGCTGCTGCGCCCTGCAGGAACTGGCCTCCCCAGCCATTGCCTGCGTCCTTGCCGTCCGGATTCTTTTTCAGGTCTTCCGCGCCTTTGCGCAGTTGCTGAGCCACTGGCTTTTTGCCCTGTTGCTCGTACAGGCTGGCGGCGTAGGTGAAGTCGGCGGCTGCCAGGTCGCGCTTGTCTTGCTCCGCCCGGCTAATGCCACGGGCCAGCCAGCTCAGTGGAGCATCGGGTTGTTTCTGGATCGCTTGATTGAAGTAGGCCTCGGCCTCGCTGGCTCGTCCTTGGAGCGCAGCCTCCACACCGGCATTATGCAGATCGTCGTAGCTTCTAGCGCTCGGATTCACTCCCACCGCTTGCTTCCAGTGGCTCCGGGCCAGGGCGTTCACGTCGAGCAGGGCTCCGCTGAGATCGGCTTCGCGCAGATCCGTGCCCTCCAGCTGGGCGCCGCGCAGGTCGGCGCCGCGCAGGGAGGCCCCCAGCAACGAGGTGAAGGTGAGGTCGGCACCCTGGAGATTGGCACCATCGAGCTGGGCGCGGCTGAGGTTGGCCCGCTGGAGCTGGGCCTTGCTCAGGTCGGCGTCGCGCAGGTCGGCCATGACCAGATCTGCGTCCTGCAGCCGGCAGTTGGAGCAGACCCGCTTGTCGAGCAGGCGCATCACGTCGTCGGCCTCGGCCGCCCGCACCGCTCCACCAAGGAGCTGGGCGCCGGTGGCCAGGAGCAGGGCTCCCCTCAGCAGAGGGCCATGCGATCGCAGCGGTGGCGCCATGCCGGAGGGGGGTGAAGGAAGTTGGATTCAGCGGGTGGCCGCAGCGTCGGCCTTCGGGTCGCGGAGCTCGAGGCACAGGCGACGGCCAACTTTCATCCATCCACAGCCCGCCGGCAAGAGCATCAGATCCACCATTGCGGTAACAGCTGGCTGAGCCGGGGCGGGCCGCTTGAGCAGATCTTGAGTCTGAGTCCGTTGACCCAGTCCCTGAGACTGATTCCGCTCATCGGCCCACCAGCGGGATCGGTTCCAGCCAGCCGCAGCCTTGTGGGGGGATCCTGACTCGTCCAGGCTGGGGGCCATGGGCATTCACGCTGGGGAACCCGCTGGAGCTGGCATGGACGGTGGGCCGCCGGAGCCAGCGGCGCTCGAGCGCCATGGCGGCAACCTGGAGGCCGTGGCCCGGCGGCTGGGCTGCCGACCCACTGATCTGCTCGATGCCAGCGCCTCCCTGGTGCCCTTCGGGCCTTCCGCCTCCGTGCGGCGGGTGCTGCAGGCCGTGCTGCGCACGCCGGCCGGGAAGCCCTCGCCCCTGAGGGATTACCCCGATCGCGAGCAGCTGCGGCTGCGTCGGGCCATCGCCGCCCACCACCAGATCGATCCGGCCGCCGTGCTGCCCGGCAACGGGGCCGCCGAGCTGTTCACCTGGCTGGCCCGCGACGCGGCCGCTGCGGGCACCAGCCTGCTGCCCAGCCCCGGTTTCGCCGACTATCCCCGGGCCCTGGCCTGCTGGGGCGGTGCCTGGAGCCCCTGGCCGCTGGCGTTGCCGCAGCCGGGAATCGTGGTCTGGCCCCAGCCCCTGCCATCAGCTCCAGCTGGTTCATCCCAGGCGCTGTGGGTCACCAATCCCCACAACCCCACCGGCCAGCTCTGGAGCCGAGCCTCCCTTGAGCCCCTGCTGGAGCGCTTCGTACTGGTGATCGTCGATGAGGCCTTCCTTCCGCTGGTGCCCGGCGGGGAGAGCCAGTCCCTGCTGCCGCTGGTGGCCAGTCACCCCGGCCTGGTGGTGATCCGCAGTCTCACCAAGTTGCTGGCGATCGCGGGCCTGCGCCTGGGCTATGCCGTGGCGGATCCTGCCCGGCTGCGGCGCTGGGCCGCCTGGCGCGACCCCTGGCCGGTGAATGGTCTGGCGGCCGCGGTGGGTGAGGCGGTAGTGGGTGATCGGCTCTGGCAGGAGCGGGTGCAGCGCTGGGTGGCGGCGGAGGGGCCATGGCTGGAGAAGCGCCTTCAGCAGCTCCCTGGCCTCACGCCGCTGCCATCGGCTGCCAACTTCCTGCTGCTGCGCTCTGAGAGCCCCCTGGTGGAGCTGCGTGAGCGGCTGGAGCGCCAGCAGCGGGTGCTGCTGCGCGACTGCCGCTCCTTTGACGGCCTCGGGGAGTGCTGGCTGCGGATCGCCCTGCAGGACCGGCGCAACAACCGCCGTCTGCTGCGGGCCCTGCGGCAGGAGATCAGCCGCTAGCCAGCTCGATCAGCAGCTCCGCCAGCCGTTGATCGGCGTCGAGCACGGCCAGGCGCTCCATGCCCGCCCGCAGACTCTCCAGGGGGTCGAGGGAGCCGCTGGCGCCGCGCAGCCGCGGACCCAGCAGCCGCCACACCGCCTGCTCCAGGGCATGGTGCTCCGGGGCGTGCTGCCACACGATCACGGCGGCGCCAGCGGCGGCGGCGGCCGCGGCGTTGGCGTCCTGGTGGTGGTCGGCGGCCTGGGGGAACGGCACCAGGATCGTGGGCGTGCCGCAGACCGCCAGCTCGCTGAGGCTGCCGGCCCCCGCCCGGCTGATGGCCAGCTGGGCGTTCTGCAGCAGGCCCGGCAGCTCGTCGCTGAAGGGCCGCTCGATGTAACCGGGGATCTGCCGGAGGCCGGCGTCGGGATCATTGCTGCCGGTGAGGTGCACCACGCGGCAGCCGGCGGCCACCAGCTTCGCTGCCAGGGGACGCACCATGCGGTTGAGGCCGAGGGCCCCCTGGCTGCCGCCCATCACCAGCACCAGCGGGCCATCGCCCGCTGGCACCCAGCTGGGCAGGGGGGTGGGCTGCAGGAACTCAGCCCGCACCGGCGTGCCGGTGACGAGGGGCCGGCAGTGGGGCAGACGCTCCGCCGCTTCCCGCAGCCCCACGGCCACCCGGCTGCAGTGGCGACCGAGCAGGCGGGTGACCCGGCCTGGGATGGCGTTGGATTCATGCAGCACCACCGGCACGCCGCACCAGCGGGCCGCCAGGATCGCGGGGGCGGCGATATACCCACCGGTGCTGAACACCAGGCCGATGCCCTCCCGACGGATCAGCCGCCTCACCGCCACGCTGGATCCGATCAGGCGCAGCAGTTGCCAGAGCTTGCGCAGCCCCTTGCCCTGCAGTGCCCCCGCCCGGGGCGTGTGCAGGGGGTAGCGGCTGGGCACGAGCTCGCGCTCGAGGCGGTTGGGCACCCCCAGCCACTGCACCTGCCAG
>NZ_JAGQBY010000167.1:0-6727 GCF_024345875.1 Synechococcus sp. EJ6-Ellesmere | reverse complement strand
GTAGAGATTGGCGGCGTGGCTGGGCAGGGCGGCCACCAGGCTGCGGCAGTGGTGAATGCCCGCTTCCATCAGGGTTTCATCGAGGGTGGCATCGGCCTGAAGCACTGGAAGGCCATGCTCCTCGGCGGCCTCCTTGCGGCCCTGATCCATCTCCACCACCAGCAGGGGGACGCCCTCGGCGGTGATCTGGTCGGCGATCTCCCGGCCGATGCGGCCATAGCCGCAGAGAATCACGTGGTCATTCATCGTGAGAAGCCAGCGGCGGAAGCGGAGTTCGCGCATCCGGCGGAAGTAGCCGGAATCGGTGAGCCCAAGCAGGCCCTGGATGGTCATCTGGACCACCACCAACCCCCCGGCGATCGAGAGGGTGGTGACCACACGGCCGGCCCCGGAGAGGGGCTCGGTGGTGCCGTCGCTCCAGCCCAGGGTGGTGAGGATGACCAGCACCATCCAGTAGCAGTCGCCCCAGTCCCAGCCCTCGGTGATGCGGTAGCCCGCCGCCGAGAAATTCACCAGGGCGACCAGGGCGATCAGGGGGGATCGCCAGGGCTGCCGGATCCTGGAGGAGGGAGGCCTGGGGCGTCGACGCCTGGTGGGTGGAGGCATCCGAGGCGCCGGGGTTGAAGAGGGGACGCTCAGCCCAGGCCAAGGGCTTGCAAGACGTCAGCAACATCGAGCTCGTGCAGGGACGTTGCCAGACCGAGTCCTTGTACACCAGGGCGGGAGGGCAGGCTGTCGCCGCTGCGACCCAGGGCCACCAGGGGTGTGCCGCTCAGGAGGGCGAGTTCGGTGGTGATCGGATCGCTGCTGAGCACCACGTCGGCGGCGGCCACCTGGGTGGCGCGCTCTACGGGGCTGCCATCGGGGCGGGCCTGCTGCACGCGCAGCTGGGGCAGCCGGGTCCGGATCGCTTCCGGCAGCTCCTGCCATCTCTGCGACGGCCAGTCAGGCTCTGCCGCCGTGGGCTGGGGGTCAGGAGCCAGCAGCAGCAGCGGGCCATCGCCTGCCGGCGCAGCGGCCATCGCCTTCTCCAGCGCGGTTTTGGGCAGGCTGAGGCGGTAGCTGGCCGCGTCGAGGGGCACGCCGATCGGGCGCAGCCAGGCCTCGAGCGTCTGGTTGGGCCAACCAGTCTGTCGGCTGACGATGCTGGTGGCGGAGAAGCCCCCGGTCGCGATCCGGGTGGGGATGTGGCCGAGGGACAGCATCAGATCGATCGACCAGCCGCTGCCCAGGTTCAGGCAGACCTGGAAATCGGGTTCGCGCACGCCCCCCAGCAGGTTGGCCCAGTCGGCCAGGCTCACCCCCTGATCGAAGCCATAGCCAAGAACTTTCTCCACCGCCGGCACCAGCTTCCAGGCCGCGGCCACCCCGGCGGGGCAGGCCACCTGCACCTGGGCATGGAGATGGTTGGCGACGGCGGCCACCGCCGGAATGGCCTGGAGCTGGGTTGCCATGCCGCCCGGGATCAGTACAAGAACACGCATCGGAGCGGTGGCTGGAGGGCGGCGGGCGGCCTGATTGTATGAATCTGGTCTGGTTTGTCCGCAGCGAGGGAGTCCCTTGTGCATTTGCTGATCGCCGCTGCTGGCAGTGGCCGCCGGATGGGTGCCGAGCGCAACAAGCTGCTGCTGCCCGTGGCAGGGCGCCCCGTGCTGGCCTGGACCCTGGAGGCGGCTCTCGCCACGCCTGAGATCAGCTGGATCGGGGTGGTGGGCCAGAGCCGGGATCAGGCGGAGGTGGAGGCCCTGGTGGCGGCCGCGGCGCCCGATCGGCCCGTGCACTGGATCGAGGGCGGTGACACCCGCCAGGACTCGGTGCGCCTCGGCCTGGCGGCCCTGCCGCCGGACGCTGAAGCGCTTCTCATCCACGACGGCGCCCGCTGCCTGGTGGAGCCGGAACTGATCAGCCGCTGCGCCGCTGCGGCCGCCCGGGGAGAGGCTGTGATTGCCGCGGTGCCGGTGTCGGACACGATCAAGCGGGTGGCGGCCGACGGCACCATCGAGGACACCCCCGATCGCCAGGCGCTCTGGGCGGCCCAGACTCCGCAGGGCTTTCCTCTGGCCCAGCTGCGCCGCGGCCATGCCACGGCAGCGGCCGAGGGTTGGAGTGTCACCGACGACGCCTCGCTGTTCGAGCGCCTGGGCTGGCCGGTGCGGGTGATCGAGGCCTCAGCCTCAAACATCAAGCTCACCACCCCTTTTGATCTCACCATCGCCGAGGCGGTGCTGGCTGCCCGCAGCGGCTGTTCTTAGAGCAGCAGGCTCAACTCGCCGCATTCCCCATCCAGGCGGCAGGGCACCCCCAGGGGCAGGGCGCCGTTGCCGGGCTCATGACCCACGGGCAGTCCCGCGAGGACGGGGATGCCGAGGTCGGCAGTGCGTTCGCGTAGCACTTGCTCGAGGCTGAAGCGTTCTCCGGCCGATACGGTCTCCTTGTCAGGTTCCTCACAGCCCTGGAAGCTGCCGAAGCCGATCCCAGCCAGCTGCTGCAACGCGCCGCAGAGGCGCCAGTGGGTGAGCATCCGCTCGATCCGGTACGGGGCTTCACCCACGTCTTCCAGGATCAGCACCGCCCCCCTGAGATCGGGCAGGTGTTCCGTGCCCAGCAGGTGGGTGGCCACAGTGAGATTGGCCACCAGCAATGGTCCTTCGGCCTGCCCGCCCTGCCATGGGGTTCCCTGCAACGCCCCAGGCGCTTCGCCGAAGAGCAGCCTGTGCAGCCGGTCCTGGCTCCAGGGCGGCTCGGCCGCCAGGGTGGTGACCATCGGACCATGAACTGCGCCCCGCAGGCCCCGGGCCTGCTGGGCCAGCAGCAGGGAGGTCACATCGGAGAAACCCAGCAGCCAGCCCTCAGGCAGGGGCAGCGGTTGCTCCAGCAGGCGTGCTGCGCCCCAGCCTCCCCGCACGCAGGCCAGCAGCGCGGCCGGCTCGACAGAGGCTGTCAGTTCGCCAGTGGTGGCCTCTGCATCCAGCAGCAGGTCGGCCAGGCGTTCATGATCCCGGCCGGCCAGATAACCCCAGCGGCGCTCCGGGGTAAAGGGGAGCTCCACCTTCAGTCCCCATCCCTCCAGCACAGCGATGCCCGCCTCCAGCCTCTGGCGCTCCGCCAGGGCGGAGCTGGCTGCCACCAGCCTCACCCGGTCCCCTGGCCGCAGGGGAGCTGGCAACCAGACGCTCATGCCCCGCGTCCCAGCACCAGGGCCAGCAGCAGCAGGGAGCCGAGCTGCACCTGGCGGCTGAAGTGCTCCCCGTAGCGGGAGCGCGGCGGCTGCCCCCGCAGCCGCCCGGCTTCCCGTTGCATGCCCGCCGCCGCCAGGGTCCACAGGGGCCAGAAGATCCAGCTCACTCCGGCGCCGGTGGCCGCCACCGCCAGCAGCAGGGCGGCGGCGGCATAACAGAGGGCCACCGCAGTGGCAGCGTCCTCCCCAAGGCTGATGGCACTGCTGCGCACCCCCAGGACGGCATCATCCGTCCGGTCGGCCATGGCGTACACGGTGTCGAAGCCGAAGGTCCACAGCAGCGTGGCCAGCCAGGCAAGCGGCAGGGGCCAGCCACCTCCCAGTCCGGCGGTGGCCGCGGCCCAGGGGATCAGCACGGCGAACCCCCAGCAGAAGGCCAGCACCAGCTGGGGATAGGCGAACCAGCGCTTGGCCGAGGGGTAGAGCAGCACTGGCGGCAGGGTGGCGGCCGCCAGGGCCAGGCAGAGGCCGCGGCCGGCCGCCGGCAGAGCCAGCACCACCGCCAGGGCGACCAGCAGGCAGGCCAGCAGCAGCAGCACGGCCTCGACCACTCCCACCCGGCCACTGGCCAGGGGGCGCGTGCGGGTGCGCTCCACCAAGGGATCGATGCGCCGGTCCCAGAGGTCATTGGCCACGCAGCCGGCGCCGCTCACGGCCAGGCCGCCGGCCACGATCAGACCCACCAGGGAGGGGGTTGGCGGCGCCTGGGGGGTGAGCCAGAGGGCCCAGCCGGCCGGGATCAGCAGTATCAGACGTCCGCTGGGCTTGTGCCAGCGCAGCAGCTCGAACCAACCCCGCAGGGAGGCGCGGATGTTCATCGGCGCAGGTTACGGCGCTTCGGGGCTGGGTCGGCCCGGGGCGGCGGCGTGAGGTCACTGGCTGCGTGCTTCGGTGGCAAAGTGACGCGGTCAGTGCCGGCTGGTCGCCCGATGGTCCCTCCCGACCCCGCCGCCACGGTGGCCGCTCCCGCCAGCCAGGGCCCCGGCGCTGGACTCCGGCATGTGGCGGCCATCGACATCGGCACCAACTCCATTCACCTGCTGATCGCGGCGGTGGACCCGGAATTGCGCAGCTTCCGCCTGGTGCTGGCGGAGAAGTCGACCACCAGGCTGGGGGAGCGGGATCCCGAGACGGGTGATCTCACCCCCGAGGCGATCGAGCGCGCCTTCATCGCCCTGCGCCACTGCCGTCAGCTGGCTGAAAGCCACGGGGTGGAGCAGATCCTCACGGCCGCCACCAGCGCGGTGCGGGAGGCACCCAATGGCCGCCTGTTCGTGCGGGCGGTGCAGGAGCAACTGGGTCTGGAGGTGGATCTGGGCAGCGGCCAGGAAGAGGCCCGCCTCATCTATCTCGGGGTGCTCTCGGGCATGGCCTTCGGGGATACCCCCCACCTGATCCTCGACATCGGTGGCGGCTCCACCGAGCTGATCCTGGCCGACGGGTCCGATGCCCGTGAACTCACCAGCACCCGCATCGGCGCGGTTCGTCTGCAGAGGGATTTCATCCGCGAGGACCCAATGCCGCCGGCTCGGCTCACCTTCCTGCGGGCGTTCATCCAGGGGTCACTGGAGCCGGCCGTGGAGCGGGTGAAGCGTCAGCTGCGGCCAGGGGAAGTGCCGGTGATGGTGGGCACCAGCGGCACCGCCACGGCCCTGGCTGCCCTGGTGGCCGCCGAGCAGGAACGCACCCCCCTGCGCCTGCAGGGATTCCGCATGAGCCGGGAGCAGATCGATCAGCAGGTGAACCGGCTGACGACCCTGACGCCGGAGCAGCGCCGCTCCCTGCCTGCGATCAATGAGCGCCGCGCTGAGATCATCGTGCCGGGGGCGCTGGTGCTGCAGCAGGCGATGGCGATGCTGCAGGCCGGGGAGATGGGGATCATAGAGCGGGCCCAGCGCGAAGGCCTGATCGTCGACTGGATGCTTCGCCACGACCTGATCGTCGAACGCTTCGCCTACCAGAGAGGCATACGCCGGCGCACGGTGCGCCAGCTGGCCCAGCGCTATGGCGTCGATCAGACGCGTGCGGATCGGGTGGCTCAGCATGCCCTCAGCCTCTACGACCGTTGCCGCGGGGTGCTGCATCACGACGAGGGCGAGGGGCGGCAACTGCTCTGGGCCGCGGCGATGCTGCATGGCTCAGGCCAGCACATCAACATCGGCGCCTACCACAAACACAGCTGGTATCTGATCCGCCATGGCGACCTGCTCGGCTACTCCGAAACCGAGCAGCTGATGGTGGCGGCCATTGCCCGCTACCACCGCCGCAGCCTCCCCAAGAAGCGCCACGAGGCCTGGCTGCTGCTGCCGGGGCGTGAGCAGAGGCGCACCGTCAACGCGATGGCGATGCTCCTGCGGCTGGCTGCTTCCCTCGATCGCCGTCCCACACCGGCGGTGGCAGGCCTGCGCATCTCCTGCAGCACCAGTGAGCTGAGCATCGGGCTCGAGCCGGCCTCAGCTCTTGACCTGAGCCTGGAGCGCTGGAGCCTGCAGGGGTGCGCCGAGCCCCTGGCGGAGGCCACAGGGGTGAGGTTGCTGGTGGAATCCGACGGTCGGTAGCGATGACGACCGCAGAACCGGCCCTGCTGTCGCCATGACAGAGGCAGGACATTCCTGTTGCCAGTTCCATGGATTCTCCGACCGCCTTCGTGGCCGTGGCCCTTGCCGCCGTGTCCTGGGATGGGGTGCTCACCCGCGCCGGTTCCCGGGCCCTGCGCCACTCGCTCGACTACCGCGTGCCCTTCAATCAGATGGGGGATGCGGCGATGATTCAGCTGTTCGACCGGTTGCTGGCTGATCTGCGCAGCGATGGGGCACCGATCCTGATGGCCCGCGCGGCGTTGCAACTTGATCCCCACGAGCGCCGCACGGCCTTTGCGGTGGCGGCTGAGATCATGCGCTCTGATGGGCCATTGGTGGCCCAGGAACAGCAGATCCTCGCTGATCTTGCGGCTCAGCTGGAGATTGAGACCAGCGAATCAGCCCGGATTCTTGAGGTGATGGACATCCTGCATGCCGAGCTGGTCTGCAGTCCGGTGGCAGCCTGATCCTGCGCAGTCAGCCGCAGCTCAGACCTGAATTAGAGAATGGGCGATACTGGATTCGAACCAGTGACCCCTTCCGTGTGAAGGAAGTGCGCTACCGCTGTGCTAATCGCCCGCACCCGTTGATCTTAAAACACGGCGGTTCAGCCCTCTGCCCCCCCTGCAGCGGTGGCCGCTCGGAACAGATGATCATGGCTGGCGGAGTACAGCCGGGAGCGGGCCTGCTCAGGGGCGGCCAGCGCTGGGCTCACCAGATAGAGGGTGGTGCGGATCAGCTGTCGCTCCCGGCTCACGGCCGCCATCTGCTCCAGGGGCACCACCTGCAGCCACTGATCCGGCCAGCTCACCCGGTAGCCGATCGCCACCGGGGTGTCGGCGGCGTAGTGCTCCAGCAACTCCTGCTGCACCGACTCCACATGGCGGGCGCTCAGGTACAGGCAGAGGGA
>NZ_JAGQBY010000166.1:0-6732 GCF_024345875.1 Synechococcus sp. EJ6-Ellesmere | reverse complement strand
CTTTGCCGTGGTGCGCGTCAAGGAGCACGAGCAGGCTCTCTGGCGACTCGGCGATGGCCTGGTGGGGGTGGAGACGGTGCGGGTCCAGGAGCTACTGCTCGGCCTCACGTCCGATTTCCTGGGGTCGGTGGACACGGCCATTCCGATGGCCCCACAGCGGCGCAGCCGCGATGGCGTGACGGCCTATGTGCTCGATGGCCGCAGCGCCCGGCGCTGGCGCAGCCGCATCGGCCCCTGAAGGAGTGGGTCAGAAGCGGATGCGTGGATCCAGCACCGCCACCAGCATGTCCACCGTCACGCTCACCAGCACCACCAGGGCTGCCACCACCACCACGATCCCCTGCACCAGGGGGTAGTCGCGTTGACCGATGGCCTCCTGCAGACGGAAGGCGATCCCGGGCCAGGAATAGGTGACCTCGATCAGCAGGGCGCCACCGATCAATGAGGCCACGGTGATGCCGGTGATCGTGAGCACCGGCAGGAGGGCATTGGGGAGGGCATGGCGCAGCACCACCCGGGTTTCGCTGAGGCCGCGGCTGCGGGCCGCCTCGACATAGTCGGAGCGCAATACCCGCCGGAGGTTGAGCCGCAGGGCGTTGGCGAAGATGCCGCTGAGCAGCAGGCCCAGGGTGCTGGCGGGCAGCACCAGGTGCCGCAGGCTGCCGGCCAGCTGCTGGGGATTGG
Organism: Synechococcus sp. EJ6-Ellesmere; assembly: GCF_024345875.1. NCBI lineage: Bacteria > Bacillati > Cyanobacteriota > Cyanophyceae > Synechococcales > Synechococcaceae > Synechococcus > Synechococcus sp. EJ6-Ellesmere. The sequence continues at coordinate 6,048 of NZ_JAGQBY010000166.1, read as the reverse complement.
CGGCACGCAGGCTGTCGAGCAGATAAAAGCCGCTGCCGCTGGGGGGCATCAGGGTGGCGGGGAAACGCCCTCCCACCGGCAGCCAGCCCAGCCAGACGGCAAAGATCAGCTGGATCACCATCGCCGCCCAGAACGGCGGCAGGGCATAGGTACCGATGCCATAGAGCCTGCCGGCCAGGTCGAGCTTGCCCTCGGGGCGGGCGATGCCGCTGAAGCCCACCGCCAGCCCCAGCACGGCGGCGATCAGCAGAGCACACAGCCCCAGCTCCAGGCTGGCCGGCAGGCTCTGGCGGATCACCTCCAGTACCGGGGTCTGGTTGGTGAGCGATTCCCCCAGATTGCCCTTGAGCAGATCGGCCAGGAAGTGGCTGTACTGGACCGGCAGGGGCTGGTCGAGACCCAGCTGCTGGCGCAGGGCCTGCCGCGCCGCCTCCGGCGCTCGGGTGCCCAGCAGGGCATCGATGGGATCCCCCGGGGCCAGCCGCAGCAGCAGAAACACCAGGGTGGCGATCAGCCAGAGCATCACCGGAGCGAGCAGCAGCCGGCTGCCCAGATAGCCCAGCAGCTGGCGGCGGCGGCTCATGGCTCAGGCCTCGAAGCGGCAGGCCGCTGCTGGAGCCGGCTGAGCACCACACGGCCGGAGCCATCGAACACCGGGGTGCTCAGCCCGGCCTGGGCCCAGGCCCTGGGTGCCACCAGCCAGACCGGGATGTAGGGGGCCGCGGCGGCGGTCTCCCGCTGGAGACGCTGGAGCAGCTCGATCCGCTTGGCGCCCTCCAGGCTCTGACTGAGGAGGAGGTCGTCGTTCAGGCCAGGGCGGGTCCAGAAGCTGCCGCTGGCGGCACTGGGTCCCTCCAGGCAGCGCTGTCCCACGGCCTTGTCGCAGCCCAGCAGTGGCTGGAGATAGTTGTCGGCGTCGGGGTAATCGCCCATCCACTCCAGCAGGATCGAGGCGAAAGCCCCCTCGCCGAGCTGACGGTAGGCCGTGGTGGATTCCATCCCGCTCACCTCCAGCACGATGCAATCACCCAGATCCCGGCGCAGTTGTTCCTTCCAGATCAGGGCGAACAGCTTGTCGGCGGGGATGTTGGAGCGGAAGGTGAAGGGCAGGTTCAGCGTCTTGCCCCGGCAGTAGCCGGCCTGCTCGAAGAGCCGCCGGGCTTCCGCCGGGTCATAGGCCGGCCAGGCGGTGGGTTCGGAGCCGCTCAGGCTGGGGGGCACCAGATCTCGCAGCGGTGGACGCAGGCCATGGGTCACCCGCTGGCTGATCAGCTCATGGTCGAGGCTGTGGGCAATGGCACGGCGCACCACGGGGTTCTTCAGGGGCGGCTGGTCGCTGAGCAGGGTGAGGTAGCCGATCTCCAGCGCTGGACCCACCCCTTCCAGCAAGCGCCCTTTCTGGGCGTCCTGATGCAGCGAGAGCTGTTGGTCGCCCTCCAGGCTGGTGGAGAGCAGCACATCCACCTCGCCGCTGCGCAGGGCCCCATAGAGGGCGGTGGAGTTGCTGAGGTTGACCAGATCGAGCCCCTTGTTGGCGGGACGCTCTCCCCAGTAGTCGGCGAAGGGCTCAAGCCGTTGCTGCTGGTCGGCGAAGAAGGTGAGTTTGTAAGGGCCCGTACCCACGAAGCGGTCGTTGAGGAAGCGCTTGTCGTGGCTTCGGTAGGCGGTGGGAGAGAGGGGCGTGAGACTGACGGCGCTCAGCAGCTGGGGCAGGGCGGTGAAAGGGCGCCGCAGCTTCAGCTCCAGCTCATGGCTGCCGCTGGCGCGCACCGAAACGATGCGATCCCCCAGCAGGTAGCTGAGCTTGCCGATGGCCAGAAAGCGCTCCAGGGTGAACACCATGGCGGCGGCATCGAAGCGGGTGCCGTCGTGGAAGCGCACCCCCTTCCGGAGCGGCACCCAGGCGGTGAGCCGATCCGGACTCAGCCTCGGCAGGGCCGTGGCCAGACGGGGCCGCAGCTCGCCCTTGGCATCGATGACATAGAGGGGATCTCCCAGCGCGCTGATCAGCTGCAGCGCCCCGAAGCTGTAGGTGGCCGCCGGGTCAACCGAATCGATCCTGGTGCGACTGCCCACCACCAGCCTCCCCCCGGGCCGTTGGGGCTGGCAACCCAGCAGCAGCACCAGCAGGGCGGCCAGCAGGGAGACCGAGCGCAGCCCCTTCAAGGCAGGCAAAGCGTGCAGGATGTTCCCGGGTGCTCAGAGGCGCCCATTCAAGACCGCGACGAGCAGCTCTGGGAATGGGGCAGGTGATGAAGTTCCACCTGGCGGATCGACACCTCAAAAACCGGAGAGCCGTGCCGTGCCAGGGGCCAGCGCCGCACCCAGCAGCGGTCACGGGGCGCATCCACACCGATCACCTGATAAGTAGTGGCCTGAGCTGTCTCGCCGATGGTCCAGGTGGAGGAGCACTCGCCGCCCGGAAGACCGGCGCTGAGGGCCACATCGGTGGCGAGGTGTACGCAGTCACCCTGATGAAGGGTCATGGCGGTCGCGGGGTGGTGGGGCGAACGGCTGCCCTGATCAGGGCTGGCAGGGAAGGCGGTCAGGGCTGGGAACCGGGAAGCGGATGAGAGTTGTGAGGCCGTTATGGGCTCAGGGTTTCGCAGGGGTGGCTCAGGTGGCGTTCAATCTGGACAGCTGCCGTGGTCACGTGAGGGCATCAGCATCCGCGTCAAATTTGCGCAATGTTTCCATCTTGGCCTTGCCCTGCCCCTGCCCGTCAACCATTGCGGCATGAGCACTCGTTCTCGCCACAAGAAGGTCTGCTGATGGCCTCAGAGGGTGCGCAGACAAGCCGCCACGCTCTGAACGTCACAGAGGGACTGGATCGCGGTGAGGGCCGCCTGGAATCGGGCCTCCTCCACTTCATGGGTGATGACCACGATTTCGGCCTGGCCGCCGCTGGCCTCCAGCTGCACGATCGACTGGATCGAGACCTCCTCCTGACCGAAGCAGCTGCCGATTCGGCCGATCACTCCGGCCTGGTCGCTGGTCTGCAGACGGACGTAGTTGCGGTGGCTGGTGCGGGCGCTGTCCACCAGACGGCAGCGGCGCCAGCGGCTGGCCGCCAGCAGCGGATCCAGCCCGCCGCCGGAGCCGCCCACCTGGCGGATGCCGGCGATGTTGAGGATGTCGGCCACCACGGCCGAGGCGGTGGGGCCTGCCCCTGCCCCGGGGCCGTAGAACATCACCCGCCCCACGGGATCTCCCTCCACCAGGATCGCGTTGTTGACCCCATTGACCACCGCCAGGGGATGGTCAGCGGGCACCAGCGTCGGGTGCACCCGTACATCGAGGCATTCGCTGCCATCTGCCGCGGTGCCCAGGTGCTGGGCCACTGCCAGCAGTTTCACCCGGTAGCCCAGTTGGCTGGCATAGCCCACATCCCTCGCCTGCAGGTCACTGATGCCGGCGGTGGGAATCAACGAACGCTCCACCGAGCCGCCGTAGGCCAGACCGGCGAGGATGGCGATCTTGTCGGCCGCGTCATCGCCCTCCACATCGGCGGCGGGGTCGGCCTCGGCATAACCCAGCCTTTGGGCCTCCGCCAGCACCTCGGCGTAGGCGGCCCCCTCATCCGTCATGCGGCTGAGGATGTAGTTGGTGGTGCCGTTGATGATGCCGCTCACTCGGTGGATGCGGTTGCCTCCCAGGGATTGTTTGAGGGGCTCGATGATGGGAATCCCGCCACCCACCGCCGCTTCGATCAGCACGTAAACCCCCTGACGGGCCGCGGCATCGGCGATCTCCTCGCCATGGCGGGCGATCACGGCCTTGTTGGCCGTCACCACCGACTTACCAGCGGCAATCGCCGCGAGGATCAGGGTGCGGGCTGGCTCCAGACCTCCCATCACCTCCACGACGATCTCCACCGAGGGATCGTTCACCACCTCGGCCGGGTCGGTGCAGAGCAACTCGGGAGCCAGGGCCACGGACCGGGGCCGGTTGAGATCGCGTACGGCGATGCGCCGCAGCTCCAGCTCCGCCACCAGCGGATGGCGCCCTTCCGGGGAGGTGAGGATCTCGGCGACACCGGCTCCCACCGTGCCCAGACCGAGCAAGCCGATGCCAATGGTCATGCCGATTGCGCCGCGAAACCGATGATCCTAGAAATCATTCCGTCGCCAGGCCCCTGGCCTGGGCCTGCATCATCTTCAGGATGTTCAGGAATCCATTGGCGCGGGAGGGGGTGAGGCTGGCCTGAAGGCCCGTCTCAGCCAGAAAACCGGGGTCCAGCCCAGCGGCCTGGTTTGGTTCCAGGCCCTCCAGACCGGCGATCAGCAGTGCCAGCAGCCCCTTGGTGATCTGGGCATCGGAATCCCCCTGCCAGTGGAGCTTGCCGTCGACCAGCTGCCCCACCACATACACCTGGGAGACACAGCCCTTCACCTTGAACACCTCCTGACGGAATTCGTCGGGCAAGGGCGCAAGCTTCTTGGCCAGCCAGAGCACGTACTCGTAGCGGCGCTTGGGGTCACTGGTGCCGCGCAGTCGCTCCACGATCGCGTCGAGGCTGTCGCTGCCGGTGCTCATGGATGGGGCCAGGGCGGAAGTGGCCCCAGTGTGGCGCCTGCCCTCAGCTGCGGCGGCGCCGCTGCACCGCCAGACCACCCACCACAGCGCCCAGGCCGGTGATGCTGCCCATCAGTAGCAGCGAGCTGTGTTGATGGGCCGAGAACAGCGTGGACTTCAGCTCCGGATCGGCGCTGCTCACCCGATCGAGCTGCGCCTGGCCCGCTTGGGTGGGCACCTCAAGGAAGTCGCGGTGTCCGGGGCCCGCATCCACCTGCAACTCCCAGTCGCCATCGGCGCCGTGGGGCATGTTGAAGCTGAGGCGCCCCTGGGCATTCATCTGACCCACTTCCACGGGCTGTCCCCCATTGGGTGGCACCAGCCGCACCATGGCACCCTTCACGGGTTCCCCATTGGAGAAGTGGCTTTCAAGCATCAGCCCTTCCCTCAGGGATTCGAGCCGATCCAGGCTCGACTCGATCGCGTGGGCCTCGACCCTGCCTGGGGCCGCCATCAAGCCAACCAAAGTCCCCAGGGCTGGGAGGGCAAGCAGGCTGCAAAGCCGGGTGAAGTGTGGAGTCGTCATCGGCAGGGCGTGGCCGCGTCCGAGGGGAGGCTCCCCAAAGTTAAAGCGTCTTCAGGAGGCCGACCAGCGGCTACCGGCGGCCTGGCCCTTGCCGGCCTGAACCATGCGGACCATCGAGCTGACCATCATCGAGAGGGCTTCACTGGGCTGGGAGCGGTGGCCCAGCTCCGCGGCCATCACCCGCTCGGGCACCGTGCCGGACCCGATCGCGGTGGCACCGACGCGGCGGGCGGGTGATGGGCGGGAGTGATCGAAGCTGAGGTCCAAGGAAGCTGGGGGTCGCACCTGGGGATCCTGGCAAAGGATCGGCGCGTGGATCACCACAGTCCGGGCCTCTCAACAGGTTGCAACCATTCGATCCCCCCGTCGCTGAGCCAACCGTCGAAGGGAACGTCCCACGGATCCCTCGGCAACTGCTCCACGGCGCAGGAGGCGGGGGCCACGATCAGGGCCGGCACCGAGCGCCAGCAGGGATCAGCCCGCAACCTGTCGAACCAGCCGCCGCCATAACCCAGTCGGAAGCCGCGGCGGTCGAAGGCGAGGGCCGGCACCAGCAGCAGGCCAAGGGCCGTGGCCGGCAGCGGCGTGCCCGCCAGCGCTGGTGCCAGCACCCCCGCGGCATCGGGCTGGAGCGAATCCCCGGGCTGCCAGATTTCGTAGCGGAGCCTTCGCTCTCCTGCCGTAGGCCGGATGGCGGGCAGGGCCAGCCGGTCTGGAAGCACCCAGGCCAGCTCACGCAGATCCGGCTCACCTGCCAGGGGCCAGTAGAGCCCCAGCCGCTGGTCTGCCCTGACCATCGGGGGCACCCCACTAAGGGCATGACCCAGCAGCAGCCGCTTCTGCGCCTCAGGCTGATCAGCCCGCCGCTGGCGGAAGTGCCGGCGCCAGAGGGGTCTGGGGTCGCCCAGCCCCGGTTCGCCCGCCATCAGCGCTGAAACCAGCCGGTG
>NZ_JAGQBY010000165.1:0-6791 GCF_024345875.1 Synechococcus sp. EJ6-Ellesmere | reverse complement strand
GTGATGGGGGCCATGGCCCCTTCAGTGAGAACGCTCGCAGTGCACAACCCCTTCATCCCCGGCGCGGACCGGACCTCTTGATGACTCAGACCTTCCCGGCCAGAACCCTGGCCATGCTCGGCGGTGCGGCAGCCCTGGCGCTGCTGCTCGATCAACCCGCTCAGGCCCATGGCATCGCCAACGGCGGCATCGCCGCGGGCTTCCTGCACCCCATCAGCGGCACCGATCACCTGCTGCTGCTGATCGGTGTGGGGGCTGCTGCCTCCTGCATGTCCGCCCAACTGCTGCTCTGGGCCCTGGCTGGTGCCGTTGGCGGCGGCGTGTTCGGGGCGATGGGCGGCACGTTGCCGGCCCAAGAATTTCTCGCAGCCCTGGCGATCAGCGCCGTGGCGGTGCTGGTGCTGCGATGCCTCCGCTCGCAGCAGAGCCCCCAGTTGGGCGCCTGCGCCGCCCTGGTGGCCTCAGCGGTGGCTGTTCACGCCATGCTCCACGGCCTGGAGGCCCCGGCCGATGGTTCCGCCGCTCTCTGGTGGCTGGGGGCGTTCGCAGGTTCGGTGCTGGTGAGCGGCGGCAGCTTCCTGCTGTTGCGGCGCCTGCCCCTTGCCTGGACCCGAGGGGTGGCCCTGCTGCTCGCGCTCTGTGGTGGGGTGGCAGCCCTGGGGCCAATCGGGTTAGTGATGCGCTGAGCCGGAAGAGGAGATGCTTCGCCCGATGGAGGGGAAGAGGATCACCATCTCCCCGATCCCCCTCGCCGCTGGCCGCGCCCACCACGCCACTACAGATCCGCCCCTACGAGGATGCCGACTGGCCTGGAGTGTGGCGGCTGCTGGAGCCGGTGTTCCGCCCCGGCGAAACCTTCCCCAATGACCCTGCCATCACGGAAACCGAGGCAAGTGAGTCGTGGGAGGAGCAGAACCGGGCGGTGATGGTGGCCGTGGATGCGGCCAGGGCCTTGGTGGGCGCCTATTCCCTGAGGCCGAATTCCCTGGCCCTCGGCGCCCATGTGGCCAACGCTGGCTACGTAGTAGCCGAACACGCCCGCCGGCAGGGGATCGGCAGCCGCCTCTGCCAGCACTACCTGCAGGCTGCTCGGCGGCTGGGCTTTCAGGCGATGAAGTTCAACCTGGTGGTGAGCACCAACATCGCCGGCATCCGCTGCTGGGAGCGCAACGGCTTTCAGAGCATCGGCACCCTGCCGGGGGCGTTTCTCCACAAGCAGCTGGGCTATGTCGATGCCCTGGTGATGTTCCAGCTGCTCCTCTGAACCGAACAACACGTCGCCTTTGCCGTGCTCTTGATCGGGGAGAACAGTGCCATGCGGGTGGGGGAGGCGATGGCGGTGACTGAAAGTAACCGCTTACCGCAGCTGCGGTTGGTGGGCCTTGAGACAGTCATCTTGAAGCCGCAGTAATCCGCTCGCCCAGTCGGGCGGCCACAGCCAGCACAGCTGCACTCCCGGCGAGCTCCTGGGGCACCAACAGCCAGAGGTGCTCCACAAGTGGCTCCCATGGCCACACCGCGCTCAGCTGAGCCTCCCGCCAGGGGCTGGTCAACAGCAGCGATGGCGGCACCGGCAACAGCACATCCCCCCGCTGCAACTCCGCCAGCCAAGCGGTGGCCGCAACAGCATCCAGCGCGGTGATAGCCGCCAGCTGCTGCTCCTGCAGGGCGTGATGGAGCGCCGGTGCAGCCGCCAATGGCGGTGCCAGGAACCGGAAGGTCCGGGACGGTGGCGCGGCGGCTGACTCGGTGCCGTTCAACCGGCTGGCGAGGAGCAGCCCCCAGCGGCCAAGGGGCAACCAGGCCATCCCCTCCACCGGAGCGGGGCAGACGCTCGCCAGCAGCACCGCCTCCAGCTCGCCAGAACGCAGCGGCTCACCCCACTGGCTCAGGCTCCGCCACAGCAGCGGAGTCGCCCCCGGAGGGGCGAGTCCGTCGAGCAGGTGCTGATGGAACGGGTCGGTGGCCACACGCAGGCCGGTGGCAGGGCGCAGAGGAGGTGGAATCGGAGCAGGCAGCGGATCTCGCGCTGGTCGGCGGGTGGCGGAATGCTCCTGCCACCAAGGCCGTAATCGGCCTTTGGTACTGACCGCCACCAGCACGGCAAGGAGCGCTACCGAATCGTGATGAATGCAGCAGGAATCGCACCGCCACTTGCTGCCCAATGGAGCTGGGGATGTGCCCTTTGATCCAACGCCCATGACTCCCTCCACCGCATCGACGACGGCCTCGCAACGACGCCGCAGCTCGGATCCGCCGGCTCGGCCGTTGCGCTGCCACCTGCTGATCGGCCCGCCCGCCAGCGGCAAGTCCACCCTCGCCCGCCTGCTGGCAGCGCTGCTGAGCGGGACTGAGGAGCCTCCCCCCTGTTACATCAGCAGCCGCGACATTCGCGCCGAAATCTTTGGAGATCGCGGTGTCTTTGGCCCCTGGGATGACATCGCCGCAGTGATGCACCAACGCATCCAGGAGGCTGTCGGCTCAGGCGCTCCGGTGATCGTGGAAGCCACCTTCTCGCGCCGGGCCTGGCGGCTGGCGATTACGCAAAGGCTGGAGTTGCCGGTGCCGGTGGAGTGGATCGGCTGGTGGCTGCGCACACCGCGCGAGCTTTGCCAGCAGTGGAACCAGCGCCGTGATCACAGCGTTCCCGAGCAGGTGATCGACAACCATGTCTCCCTGCTGGGCCAGACCCCCTTCTCGCCCAGCCGCTCGGAAGGTTTCGCAGCGGTGGTCTGCGTTGAACCCCATCACCATGAGCAACTGGAGCCTCACCTGCAGGTGGTTCTGGGGAAGTTGGAGCGGCGGATCAGCGCCGCCCGCAACCGGGACGCCCGGCTGATCCCCCATGGCTACTCGCGCCTGCTGGAGTGCGAACGGCTGCTCCACCTGATCCAGCTGCTCAGCCGCCAGCCGGAACTGACCGCCACCAACGTCCAGGTCTCCCCCGAGGAGTCTGCGGGCCTGGCCGAGCGGGCAGCGGCCCAGCTCAGCCAGCTGCACGGGCCTTGTTATGCGGACGTGAGCGCGATCGCAGCCGACCTGGACTGGTTGCGGCAACAGGGGTTCACCACCGCCTGGCGCGTCAACTCAGAGAAGGGGAAACCCGCGCCGCTGCGGGCGGTCGAGCCGCCGCCCTGGCCGGCGTCGCAACCGCTCAGTCCGGGCGGCTGGTCTGCTCTAGGTGATCGCGAGGCCTTTTGCCGGGCGCTCACCCTGCTGCGCCACATCCTTCATCACCCCTTTGATCGACAGGAGGGGGTGGCGATCGACCACCACCTCGCCGCAAGGCTCAAGACCCTCAGCGGCGGCCTTCACTGCTGGACCCCCCGCCAGTTGCACCAGAGCATCACAGCGATCCTCACGCCCTATGGCTTTCGCGATGCGGCAGGCAGTGGCCGCCACGGCTATGCCCTCGGCGCCTCGCTGCTGCCCTTGCCGCTGCAGGTGGAGATCCATGGGCTGCTGCAGGCCAATGCCGATCGGCTCGGTGATCCGAGCGGGCAGGCGATTGCCCGGGAGCTGGGCAAGCGGTTGCAACGCAGCGGCATCGCCATCGAGGCCGTGCCGCCGGTTCGGACGTTTTTCAATCGCTCCCTGTTGGCGGGGGATCAGCGCAGAAGCGGCACCCTGCTCAACACCGAGCAGGCCGAGCAGCTGCGCGGCGCCATTCAGCAGCACCAGCGGGTGGTGCTCACGGCCCTGGCCGCCTCCCATGGCGGGCTGGAGGAGATCCGGGTGTGGCCGTTGCAGTTGATCTTCCACACCAGTGCCTGGTACCTGCTGTTCGAGCACGATCACATCGGCCAGATGGAGGGGTTGCTGGCCTGCCGCCGGATCGATCAGCTGGGGCTGCGCCGGATCGAAATCGGCAGCTGCCGCAGCCAGCCATCCCATGCCGCGGCGCTGCTGCGCGGCGAAACCTTGCAGCACTGCTGCGGCAGCCTTGAGTTCGGTGATGCCCTCCAGGCGCAGCAAGCGGTTTGCGGGACGCCATCGGAGCAGCGCAGCAAGGCCATGGGCACCTTGCAGCTGAGCTGTGATGCCGCCGCCTTTGCCCTGCTCCGTGAGGAGGTGCGGCGCTTCCCGGCGGCGGCGGTGCGCCTGTCGCGCGCCCTGCCCGGCGATGGAGTGCTCAGCCCGCTGGGCGAGCAGGCGGAACTGCTGCCGTGCAGCCGCTCCAGCCACCCCTATCCGGTGGAGATCGACCTGCCGCTCTGGACCCTCGAGCGTGACCAGGACCTTCGTCGCTGGCTGTATGCCCTGGGCGGCGGGGTGCGGATCGAGGCGCCGCTGTCTCTGCAGCGAGAGCACCGGCACTGGCTCCAGTCCGCCCTGGCGGCGTACCCCAGGAGAAGGGAAATCAAGAAACAGCGGGTGCCGAAGCGGCTGCGGCAGACCGCAGGGGCGACGGGCCGACGTGGATCGGTGCTGGAGGTGGCTGAGTCTTGAGGGCAGGGCCGCCCCTCACACCCCCCGCGGCCACAGCACTCCAGTGCTCGGCCGTCCTCTGCCGCCACCAGATCCCCCACCCCCCTGGAGCTGCTTGGCATAGAAGGGGTGCTGCCTCACGCCCGGGGCACCGAGCGCTGCCGTTGACCAGTCGATCAGGAAATCCGGCCCGACGGCTGGTCCCATCGCCACGGGGCCTGGGGTGAGCAGCGGGCAGAAGCTCAGCCGATCCGGCACCGTGCTCCAGGGCAAAGAACCGACGGTGTCCCAGCCCGCCCTTGGTTGTGTGCCGGGAGGGTGCAGATACCAGAGGTCGGTGGCGCCGCTGTAGGCCGCGGCCAGCTGATAGAAGGTGCCGGCTCCGCTGGGGTTGCTGGCCCGGCCCAGGCGGCGCGGGTCCGAGAGCTGGTTGCTGCCCAGCCAGAAGCAGTCCGGCAGCGTGATGCGTGGCTGGAGGATCCCCGGCGCAAACAGACCGCTGGTGGTGTTGGCATACAACCCGCAACCGCGGATCAGCTGCTGCTCGCTGCCGGTCGGCGGCAGCGGAATGATCGAGGCCGCCACCAGGGTGTTGTTGCTCCATGTGTAGCTGTTCTGCGAATAGAACATGCCGGTGTAGGAGTTGGAGCGGTTGAGCACCACACTCCAACCGCTCACCGCCGGCGAGCGGAACAACAGCAGGGTGTGATTCTGCGTGTTGATGTCGGTTCCGACCGGCGCGATGGTGTAGCAGAAGAACTCACGGCCTGGTGTCGTATCGGCCTGAATCAGCAGAAAGCCGGCCAGATCCCACGCCGGTGTTCCATCCGAGGCGTAGTGCGACAGGCCGGCATTGACGCTGAACAAGGTCGCCGAGAAGCTGCCGTAGCCGCCGTTGCTGCTGTCGTTGGTGTAGGCGCTCTCGAGGCCGAGTTGCAGGCGGGCAGAGCTGCTGCTGGAGTTGTAGCCCTGAACCTTGGAGCTGTTGGAGAAGCTCAACAGCACTGGAGTCTGCGGATGGCCCAGCCGCCAGACATAGCCGTAGGTGATCGCCCCCGTCGCGGCGTTGTGATCCTTGACGAGCGACAGCGGCACCAGGGCATTGGCCGGTGTGGCATTCACCTCCGCTGAGAAGGCGCCGAAGGCCTCCGCCAGCTTCATGCCCGGATCAGTCGCCAGCTTGCTGGTCCAGTTCCACAGCGGCCATTGCAGGGCGGAGCAGGTGAGGGTCATCGCGTCAGCTCACCGGGTCCTTGAGGCGCACCACCAGGCGGGCGCCGCCGAGCTGCAGCCACTCGCTGCCATCGGCCGGCTTGATGTAGCCAAAGCTCGTGAAGGTGCGGTTGTAGAGCGCCAGGTCCACCGGCAACGCCACCGGGTCCCACCACTGCACCGGCGGCAGCGGCGTGGTGAACACGATCGTCGGGGTGATCGGCAGCCACTGGGCCGGGCGCACCAGCATCAGTGGCGTCGCTGATGAGAAGAAGTCAGCGCGGAAGGCGGTGGAGAGCTGCACCTGGGGCCGCGCCAGGTTCCAGGCCACCGTTGCGATCACACCGGTCATGTCGGTGAGCGAGAGGTGCCACTGAGTGGACACCACGTCCTTGGCGATCAGCAGCGCCACCGCCTGGCGGTTGGAGAAGGAGTGCTGAGAGAAGGCAAAGCAGAAGAACTCCTGGCCTGCCGCCAGGGAGGAGGCCACCACCGCCCCCAGGGGCAGTGGTTGAGGGGGCAGGGTGATCAGGGAGCTGGTGGTGCCCACCCCGCCCGTGAGGCTGCCGTGACCACCCAGGGCGGGGCCCGGCGAGAAGCCCGAGGCCAGGCCGGCATGGGTCGTCACCGCTCCGCTGCTCAGGTTCGCCACCCACTGGCTCATGAGCTCCACCGGCTGACCGCCGCTGAGCGCCGCGAGCCTTGCTCTGATCGTCCAGCCGCAGAAGCCTGGTGCATCAACAGGGCCGGTGAGCACGCTCAGCAGCTGGCTCGGGTTCTGGCCGTTGGCGGCGGTGAGCCAGGCCAGCAGCAGGGCATGGGCCTCAGCAAACAGACCCGGCAGCCCAAAGCCCTGGTCGCCGCGGCGGCTGAGGTCGGTGATCGTCGCTGCCATCAGCCGCCCACCGAATCGTTGAGCACCAGGGCCAGCACGCCCAACGTGGCCGTGTGGGCATTTGCGGCCTCGGTGCGCAGCCGCGCCCAGAGCCTTTGCTGCAGGGGGCTTTCGCCGTTGCTGTAGCTGCTGCCCGGCGCGAGTTTGAGGGTCGGTGTTTCAGCTGAGAAGCGCAGATCCAGGAGCACTCCGGCTGAAAGCGGCGGGTCCTCCTCGATCGGCCCGGGCGCATCCGCGATCCGCGCCGCCGGGGGGG
>NZ_JAGQBY010000164.1:0-6855 GCF_024345875.1 Synechococcus sp. EJ6-Ellesmere | reverse complement strand
GGGGGGGGGGGGGGGCGCCAGGGGGAGCACCCGCCGGTCGGCCGTGGCCATCGGCAGCGGTGCCGGCCTCGCCGCCATCTTCCACTCCCCCCTGGGGGGTCTGGCCTACACCCTCGAGGAACTGCTCAAGAAGGCGGACATCCGCGTCAACGCGATCGCCACCTTCGCCACCTTCGCCACGGTGGCCTGGACGCGCCTGCTCTCGGCCGCGCCGACATCGCCGGCCTGGATGCGCAACCTGAACCCGGTCGTGGTCGACCCCAGCCGCATCGACACCTTCCGCCTGGTGGACATCCCCTTCCTGCTGCTGCTCGGGGTGCTGGCCGGACTGCTGGCCATGCAGTATCAGCGCTGGGTGCTGCGCCTGCTGCTCCTCTTCCGGCGCTGGCGGTTACCCCCCTGGCAGCTGCTGCCCCTGGTGGGGCTGGTGATCGGCGCGGGGGCGGCGGCGCTGCCCTCCTCCTTCGACAGCCCGGACAAGCTGGGCTTCGACACCCTGCTGGGCCTGACCACGCCGGTGCTGGCCCTGCTGGCCCTGGTGGTTCAGGCCATCGGCACGGCGGTGGCGGTGGCGGCGGAGGCCCCTGGGGGCATCCTCGCCCCGGCCCTGGTGGTAGGGGCCTCCCTGGGGACGCTGCTGAGGGAATTCAGCCTGGTGGTGGTCCACTACGCTCCCGCCTCGCTCCTGTTCGCCGGTGGGGCCGCCTTTCTGGGGGCGCTCACCCGCACACCTCTGACGGCGATCCTGCTCAGCTTCGAGCTGAGCAAGGATTACGCCCTGCTGCTGCCGATCGGCTTCGCCGTACTCGCCGCCATCGCCGTGGCTGATCTGTTCGAGCGTGACACCCTGTTCGATCTGATGCGCGAGGAGACGGAGGAGGAGCTGCGCCGGGCCGGCTGATGTGGGGGTTCGCCGCGGTGGACTGGATCAGCAGCGCTGGCGCAGCAGGTGGAGGAGGCGCTCGAACGGCTCCGGCAGGGGAGCCTCGAAGGCCAGCCGCTCACCGCTGATCGGATGATCCAGGCCGAGAGCCACCGCATGCAGGGCCTGGCCCGGGAGCTCAAGCGGCAGCTTGCGGCAGCGGCTGTAGGTGACATCGCCCACGATCGGATGGCCGATGTGGGCGCAGTGGACGCGGATCTGATGCGTGCGGCCGGTGTCGAGCCGGAAGCGCAGCAGGGAGTAATCGCCGAGGCGCTCGATCAGGGTCCAGTGGGTGCAGGCGAAGCGACCCTTCTCCTCGGCCACCACGGCGTACTTCTTGCGATCGGCGGGATGACGGCCGATCGCCCCCACGATCGTGCCGCTGGAGGCCGCAGGCGCCCCATGCACCACCGCCAGGTATTCCCTTGAGGCCACCCGCTTCTGGATCTGCACCTGCAGCCGCACCAGAGCCTCCTGGCTCTTGGCGACCACGATGCAGCCGGTGGTGTCCTTGTCGAGGCGGTGCACGATGCCAGGGCGCATCTCACCGCCGATCCCGGGCAGATCGGGGCAGTGGTGCAGGAGACCGTTCACCAGCGTGCCGTCGCGGTTGCCCGGCGCCGGATGCACGGTGAGGCCGGCCGGCTTGTTGAGCACGATCAGGTGGGCGTCCTCGAAGAGGACATCGAGCGGGATCGGCTGGGGCAGCAGGTAGGGCAGTGGTTCGGGCGGCGGCATCCACAGCTGCACCTCGTCGTGGAGCCGCAGGGGAGTCTTGGCCCGGCCCGTGACGCCATTGACGCGCACGTAGCCGGCATCGATGAACTTCTGGATGCGGGCCCGGCTCTGCTCCGGGCGTTGCGCGACCAGCCAGCGGTCGAGCCGCATCGGCAGCGGCTTCGGGTACTGGAGCGTGAGCAGCTCCCCCTCTCCTTCGCCGAATCCAGTCATGCCGGATCAGGGGGCAGCTCCAGAGCAATCGGACCGAGCAGGGAGCGGCGGAAGTCGTCGAGCAGGCGCTGGGGCATGCGGGCCGTGTCGCCGCTGGTGTGGCGGGCGGCGGCGGCCTCCAGCCAGCTCCAGCCATCCATCGGGGAGGGCACCGGCACGCCGTAGCGCCCCAGCACACCGCCGGAAGAGATGCCCGCTGCCGGATGCTGCTGCAGCGTCTCGAGCAGGCGCAGAAACGCCACGGCCACCGCTTCGCCGTCATAGGCGGCCTGGCCGATGTCGTCGCAGAGGGCCAGCAGCAGGGCGGCGCGCTGGTCATCGAGGCGCGGCGGCAGCACCCCGGGGGCATCGAGCAGATCCAGCTCCTGGCCCAGGCGCACCCAGCGCAGGGTACGGGTGACCCCGGCGCGGCGGGCGCTGTCGACCACCTTCTGGCGCACGAGGCGGTTGATCAGGGCTGATTTGCCCACGTTGGGGAAGCCGAGCATCAGGGCGCGCACCGGCCGTGGCCGCATGCCCCGGCCGGCGCGGCGAGAGTTGAGCTGCGATCCGGCGCGGATCGCCGCCTCCTGCAGCTGCTTCACGCCGGTACCCACCTTGGCGTCGCACCACCAGGGGGTCTCGCCCCGCTCGCGCAGCCAATGGTCCCAGGCCTGGCGCGCCGCCTCGTTGATCATGTCGCGGCGGTTAATCACCAGCAGGCGCGGCTTGGCCTTCATCCAGCGCTGCAGGCGTGGGTGGCCTGTGGCCCGGGGGATGCGGGCATCGCGCACCTCGATCACCAGATCCACCTTGGCGAGCTGGGTGAACAGCTGCCGCTCCGCCTTGGCGATGTGCCCGGGATACCACTGGATTGCGGGGGCCGACTGGCTGAGGCCCTCACCAGCGGGCGTGGCGATCCCCTCCATCAGGGCACCACCAGCACAGGGCAGGGGGCTAGCTGGATCACCCGCGAGGCGGTGCTGGGCTGATCGGCCTCCAGGGAGAGGCCACGGGTGCCCATCACGATGAGGTCGGCATCGATCTCGTCGGCCACATCCCCGATCACGAAGGCGGGCCGCCCTTCCCGCTCAATCACCTCACAGGCCACACCAGCCTGCTCGAAATGGCTGCGGGCCTGCTCCAGCAGCCGCTCCACGGCGGCGGCGTCGTGCATCAGGCCCTCTTCGGCCTCCACCACGGAGAGCACCACCAGGCGGCTGCCGTGCTGCAGGGCCAGCTTCAGGGCAACGGCCGCCGTGTCCATGGTCTGGCGGCTCTGGTCGATCGGAAACAGAACAGTGTTGAACATGGGTTCGCCATCCAGTGGTCGCCATCCCGGCGCAAGGGTCGGACAGAACGTGCCGCCCCACTTGTCCTAGCGCCCGCCTGGAGCCTGAGCCGAGGGCTGCGGGTTAATCTCTCCCATCCTCGATCTCCCCAGACCCCATGGCGAAGCGATCCCTGACCAGCCTGTCCGCGGCCGATCTGCAAGGCAAGCGTGTTCTGGTGCGGGTCGACTTCAACGTACCTCTGGATGAGAGCGGTGCCATCACCGACGACACCCGCATCCGTGCGGCCCTGCCCACCATCCACGACCTCATCTCCAAGGGCGCCAAGGTGATCCTGGCCGCCCACTTCGGCCGGCCCAAGGGCGAAGTGAACGAAGCGATGCGCCTCACCCCGGTGGCCGCCCGTCTGAGCGAGCTTCTGGGCAAGCCGGTCGTGAAAACCGACAGCTGCATCGGCCCCGATGCCGAGGCCAAGGTGGCGGCCATGGCCGACGGTGATGTGGTGCTGCTGGAGAACGTGCGTTTCTTCGCCGAAGAAGAAAAGAACGACACCGAATTCGCCAAAAAGCTGGCGGCTCTGGCCGAGGTGTACGTGAACGACGCTTTCGGTGCCGCCCACCGGGCCCATGCCTCAACCGAAGGCGTGACGGAATACCTCAAGCCCAACGTGGCCGGTCACCTGATGGAGAAGGAACTCCAATACCTTCAGGGCGCCATCGATGAGCCCAAGCGTCCCCTGGCGGCGATCGTGGGCGGCTCCAAGGTGAGCAGCAAGATCGGCGTGCTCGAAGCCCTGATCGACAAGTGCGACAAGGTGCTGATCGGCGGCGGAATGATTTTCACCTTCTACAAGGCCCGTGGGCTGGCGGTGGGCAAGAGCCTGGTGGAGGAGGACAAGCTGGAGCTGGCCAAGGAGCTGGAGGCCAAGGCCAAGGCCAAGGGCGTTCAGCTGCTGCTGCCCACCGATGTGGTGCTGGCCGACTCCTTCTCACCCGACGCCAAGACGCTCACCACCTCGGTGAACGTGATCCCCGACGGCTGGATGGGTCTCGATATCGGCCCGGATTCGCTCAAGGCCTTCCAGGCCGCCCTGGCCGACTGCAAAACGGTGATCTGGAACGGCCCCATGGGCGTGTTCGAGTTCGACAAGTTCGCCGCCGGCACCAACGGTGTGGCCCACACCCTGGCCGAGCTGAGCAGCAAGGGCTGCTGCACGATCATCGGCGGCGGTGATTCCGTGGCAGCGGTGGAAAAGGTGGGCGTGGCCGAAAAGATGAGCCACATCTCCACCGGCGGTGGTGCCAGCCTCGAGCTGCTCGAGGGCAAGGTGCTCCCCGGCGTCGCCGCCCTCGACGACGCCTGAAGCCGCTCAGATCTGGTCAGCCGGATCCGACCAGGCCCCGGCCTTGCCGCCCTTGCCACGGGGGCCGTCACCGCGGCGGCCTTGGGGAACCGGTAGACCCAGCCGCTGATGCAGGGCCCGGGCCTCCTCCCGGTTCCGGTTCATCAGCTCGCGCCTGGCCTGGCGTTCCGTTTGGCGGCAGGCGCTGAGTGCCTCCAGGTCCTTGGCCTCGTTCAGACAGCGCTCTCCTTTCTGGAGGATGCTGATCTGGTCGCTATGAGCCTTCAACGACAGACTGCGCTGCCCTTTGAACAGCTCACTTTTCTGGTTGGGGGTCAGCTGGATGCGCGTTGGTGCAGGCCGGACGCTGGGAGCGGCGCCGGTCTGGGCCTGGCTTGAGCCCACCTGCAGCAGCATCGCCAGGGCGGCGGCGGGCGGGATCAGCACAAGCTGGGCCCTGCGGATGAAGGACATGGCGATGATGGTTCGAAAGGTCCATGCTCCCGTAGCCGGATCACCAGGTGCCAACTGAACGGGCAGGACTGATGACCAGATCTTTCCCGGCCGTGGCCTTCCTCGGGCTGGGGGCCCTTGGTGCACCGATGGCGGAGAGGGTGCTGGCGGCTGGGTTTCCCCTCACCGTCCACAACCGCACCCGTGCGGCGGATGAGCAGCTGGCCAGCTCAGGAGCCACCAGGGCCGCCACAGCGGCTGAAGCGGCGGCCGCAGCGGAGCTTATCGCCGTCTGCGTCAGCGATGACACCGCCGTTGAGGAGGTCCTCTTTGCCCCAGCCGGGGTGGCCGAGTCGGTGACTTCAGGCTCCCTGGTGATCGACTTCTCCACCATTGCGGCAGCCACCAGCCAGCGCCTGGCCGCCCGCCTGGGCGAGTTGGGGGTGGGCTATCTCGATGCCCCGGTCACCGGAGGGACCGAGGGGGCTCGTGCCGGCACGCTCTCCCTGCTGGTGGGAGGCGCCAGCGACCAGCTGGAGCGGGCCCGGCCCCTGATGGAGGTAGTGGGCGGCCGGATCAGCCACTTCGGCCCGGTGGGATCCGGCCAGCAGGTGAAGGCCGTCAACCAGATCCTGGTGGCCGGGAGCTATGCCGCCCTGGCGGAAGGTCTGGCTCTGGCCAGGGCCCTGGGGCTGCCGCTGCAGCAGGTCTGCGCCGCCCTCGAAGGGGGCGCCGCCGGCTCCTGGGCCCTGCAGCACCGTGCCGGCCAGATGATCGAGAACACCTACCCCCTCGGCTTCCGCCTGGCCCTGCACCGCAAGGATCTGGCGATCGCTCTCGAAACAGCCTCCATGGCCGGAGTGACCCTGCCGATCAGCACCAGCGTGGCCGGGATCGAAGATGCCCTGATCGCCGCCGGACACGGCGACGAGGATGTGTCTGCGCTGGCCCGGTGGTTCCAGCCAGACCTGGGCCCCGACACCCTCAGGGGGTGAGCGCGGCTTTGTCGGCCACCACCCGCACGCGCTTGGTGGTGCTGACGATGCCCTTGGGATGCACCAGCAGCACGGCCCAGGTCTGGCTGCCGGGCGTCAGGGGCGCCTGCACCGACTTGAACAGTCCTCCGCCACCGAGAGCGGCCAGCTCCAGGTCAGGGGTTTCCAGGGCACTGATCTGCGCCGGGGTGATCGCGGCGATGCCACCGGCGGCGACCGCCCCATCGAGCGGTTCATCGAAGACCACATCCACGTCGTAGCGCTGACCGGTGAGCACCGCATCCGGAATCAGCACGCTGACCGGCAGGTTCGCCTCACCGCTGCGCAGGGTGGTGGTTTCGCGGATCAACTCCTGGCCGTTCAGCCGGGAGCCGGTGGCACTGAGGGCGAGGAGCTGCTCCGCCTGAAGGGTGTAGCGGAATGGGCCTTCGGAGCGGCTGCCGCTCACCACAATCGCCACGGTGGGGCGGCCATCCCGCAAGGGGGTGCCTGGACTCACCTGCCAGCGGGCATCCGGGAAGCGGTCGCGCAGGATCTTGTAGCGGGCCTCCAGCCGGGCAGGATCCAGGCCAGGGCCAGACTCCACCAGGGCAGCCAGATTCGAGGACTGGCCGCTGTTGAGCGCTGCCTCCAGGCTCTGGAGCAGGGCCGGAGTCGGCGGAGCGGCCTTGGCCGCCGGCAGCGCGGC
The DNA here is from genome assembly GCF_024345875.1 of Synechococcus sp. EJ6-Ellesmere. Classification (NCBI taxonomy): domain Bacteria; kingdom Bacillati; phylum Cyanobacteriota; class Cyanophyceae; order Synechococcales; family Synechococcaceae; genus Synechococcus; species Synechococcus sp. EJ6-Ellesmere. The sequence goes on along the minus strand of NZ_JAGQBY010000164.1, from coordinate 230 downwards.
GACCACCGAGGCCGCGAGCAACGCGGCGAGGAACGGGCGGGACTGCGGCATCGGGGTCAGCCATGGCGGCCCTTTTAAGTTAGGCGCGCCCCGGTAGCGCTCCGCGCGCATCAGCGAAGCTCCATGTCCAGGCTCCTGATCGCGGCCAGCGGCACCGGCGGGCATCTCTTCCCCGCTCTGGCGGTGGCGGAGGGCCTGCCCCAAGACTGGCAGGGGGAGGGGGTTGGGGG
>NZ_JAGQBY010000163.1:0-6865 GCF_024345875.1 Synechococcus sp. EJ6-Ellesmere | reverse complement strand
CCCATTCCCCCCCGGGCAGAGGAGCCACCGCCCGCGCCTCCTCGGAGAGATCGGCCATCAGATCCCCCACCACGGTGCAGCGCTGGCGCCAGCGGGGAGGCAACCGGGTGGCGGCCTGGGGGCCCATCGCGGCGATGCGGTCGTTCCAGCGCGGCCAACGGGCCACCCACTCGGCGTAGGTGAGGTGGCGATAGCCGAGGCGAGCCGAGAGCAGCACGGTCCAGAACTGATCGCCCCCCAGGAAGACCACCACCCCATGGGTCGGCCAGGGTCCATGGCGCCGGGGCCTCAGCAGCAGACCCCAGAACTTGCGGGCCGGCACGATGCGAGAGAACAGGCCGAGGTCGCGGGCCACCCGCGCTTCGCTGCCGGTGGCGTTGGGGCAGGGCACGAGCACCAGCTCCAGGGAGCAGGCCGCCCCCGGAACAACGGGTTGAAGCTCCAGCTGCCGATGCAGGCGCTGGGCCAGGGGCCGCACCCAGGTGGTGAGTTCGCCAGGACCGTTGCACACCAGCAAAATCGCTGTGGTGGGCGTGCGGCTCAGCGGCGGCTCTCTCAAGTTGTGGGAAAGAAAAATGCGGATGGCGAGACTTGAACTCGCAAGGCCGAAGCCACACGCCCCTCAAACGTGCGTGTCTACCAATTCCACCACATCCGCGTGGCCGTCAGGAGTCTGGACTCCCTTCGGCTCGTCAATATACCCATCGCCCGTCCCGGCCTCCACCGCCCTGAGGAGGCAAGGGTCAGCACTGATACAGTCCGCTGCGGCCTGGACCCACCACGGATGCCCATCGGCAAGCTGCTGATCGCCAACCGTGGCGAGATTTCCCTCCGCATTCTGCGCAGCTGCCGCGAGCTGGGCATCAGCACGGTGGCGGTCTACAGCACGGTCGACCGCAACGCCCTGCACGTCCAGTTGGCCGATGAGGCGGTCTGCGTGGGAGAAGCTCCCAGCAGCAAGAGCTATCTCAATATTCCCAACATCATTGCCGCGGCGATCTCCCGGGGCGCCGATGCAATCCATCCCGGTTATGGCTTCCTGGCCGAGAACGACCGCTTCGCGGAAATCTGCGCTGCCCACGGCCTCACTTTCGTCGGCCCCTCCCCCGAGGCGATCAGGGCCATGGGGGACAAATCCACCGCCAAGGCCACCATGCAGCGGGTGGGGGTTCCCACCATCCCCGGCAGTGAAGGTCTGCTGGAGGACGCCCAGGAGGCCTCCGTGCTGGCGGCGCGCATGGGCTTCCCGGTGATGATCAAGGCCACAGCCGGTGGTGGCGGGCGGGGCATGCGCCTGGTGCAGGAGCCCGAGCAGCTTGAGGCACTGTTCAAGGCGGCTCAGGGTGAAGCGGAAGCGGCCTTTGGCAACCCCGGCCTCTACATGGAGAAGTTCATCGAGCGGCCCCGCCACGTCGAGGTGCAGATCCTGGCCGACCGCCACGGCAACGTGGTGCACCTCGGCGAGCGCGACTGCTCGATCCAGCGGCGACACCAGAAGCTGCTGGAGGAAGCCCCCAGCCCGGCCCTGGATCCGGAACTGCGCCGGCGCATGGGCGAGGCGGCGGTGGCGGCAGCCCGCAGCATCACCTACGAGGGCGCCGGCACCGTGGAGTTTCTCGTGGATCGCAGCGGCAGCTTCTATTTCATGGAGATGAACACCCGCATCCAGGTGGAGCATCCCGTCACTGAGATGGTCACTGGCTTTGATCTGATCGCCGAGCAGCTGCGCATCGCCGGGGGCGAGCCCCTGAGCATGCGCCAGGAGGACGTGCAGCTGCGGGGCCATGCGATCGAATGCCGCATCAACGCTGAAGACCCGCAGCAGAATTTCCGGCCGGCCCCTGGCCGGATCACCGGCTGGTTACCTCCGGGGGGGCCGGGCGTGCGGGTCGACAGCCACGTGTACACGGGCTATGAAATCCCCCCCTTCTACGACTCGCTGATCGGCAAACTGATTGTCTGGGCGCTCGATCGCGATGCAGCCATCAAGCGCATGCGCAGGGCCCTGAGCGAATGTGCGATCACAGGTATCCCCACCACGATCGAGTTCCACCTGGCCCTTCTGGATCGGCCCGAGTTCCAGAGCGGCGATGTGCACACCAAGTTCGTGGAGCAGGAGATGCTGCCCCCGGCTGATCCGCGGACCTGACTCGGCAACGAACCACTGGCCTCTCGCCAGCGACTGGCTCAGGCCAGGGACTGGCTCTGGCGTAGCACCTGGGTGAGCAGCCCCTGCTGACCCACCACCAGCTCCCTCAGCAAGCTGATCAGCCCCACCCAGATCACCGGGGTCACATCGACACCGCCGATGGCCGGGATCAGCCGGCGGCTGAAGCGCAGCAGCCCCTCGGTGGGCCAGCCGATCAGGCGCATTGCCCCCCGGTTCAGGTCCACCTGCGGATACCAGGTGAGCACGATGCGGAACAGGAACAGCAGGGTCCAGGCCGCCAGGGCCAGGGCCAGCACGGTGTGGAGCACCGGCAGGGCAGACGCCAGCACGGAAACGGCCGTCACAAAGCGGTAAGCAGCGGTGGTCCCATCGTAGGAAGTGGGCGCCGCTGCCTAAGATCCCAGCCGGATCTCATGGCGCCATGACCCCCTCCCTCTCCAACTTCCTCAGCAGCCTCGTGTACGGAGCGATGATCGTGGTGATTCCGATCAGCATCGCCCTGGTGCTGATCAGCCAGAACGACCAGGTCGACCGCAAGCTCTGAGCCGCCGCTGGTTCTGCGGGTCCAGGTCCCTAAACTGGGACCAGCCGTTCACCCCTGGCGGACGGAACAAGTCGTTCGCCTGAGGTTTCAGACGTGGTCAATGCCAGCCTGAACTGGGCCAGCATCGTCGGCATCGTGTTGGCCGTCGGTGGTGCGTTCCTCTATTTCATGAGGAGCTTCAAGCCAGCCCTCGCCCGCGACTACGACGTCTTCTTCGCCGCCGTCGGTCTCCTGTGCGGCGGGATTCTCTTCTTCCAGGGCTGGCGGCTCGATCCGATCCTCCAGTTCGGCCAGTTCCTGCTGGCGGGCACCACCGTCTTCTTCGCCTACGAAAGCGTGCGCCTGCGGGGCGTCACCACCGAGCAGGCGCGGCGCTCCTCCTACTTCGACGACGACGAACCCCTGCCCGCCAGGCCGAGGGTGGGGGGTCGCGCCGGCTGGGATGACGACGTGGAGCGCTTCGAGGAACCCCAGCCCCTGCGCCGGCGGATCCGCTCCCCCCTCAGTGAAGAAGCAGAAGACGAACCGAACTTCTACCGGCCCCGTCGTGAGGCCACCCGGCCAGCCATCCCCGAGCGGGCCGCCAGCCGCCGCTCCACGACCGAAAACAGCTGGGAGGCCCCCGAGCCCAGCCCTCGCCGGGAGCCTGAGTCCTACGGCTCCCGCAGGCCCGCAGACTCCAGAACAGCGGCAGCCAGCGCGGCGGCCTCAGGACCGACCTTCGGCTCCCGTCGGCGAGAGCGTGACAGCGGGGTCGAGCCCCGCCGCGGCAGCCGGCCGGTTCCCAGCAGCGAGACCATGCCACGCTCCAGCCGCCGGCCCGGCCCTGCCGGCGCCACGGAACCGGCCTCCAGCCCCGTCCCTGGCGTGCCCCAGGGCACCCCGATCCGCACTCCAACCGGTGGCAGTGGCAGCCAAGCCACCCCCATGAGCGATGCCGACTACACCCCCCTGCGGCCCACCCCCTCCAGCAGCCGGCCCCGGGACAACAGCTCCCGTTTCGACAGCTGATCACCCGGCCTAGGGCTGGCTCCTTGGCGGCGCTGGCGACGGCCCTGGCCGTGCTCTTGAGCGCATGCTCCCTGCCCTGGGCCCGCCGATCCAGGCCAGCTCCCGCCGCTGGCTGGCCATCGAACCTCAGCCGCCAGGATCCAGCCCTGAGCGGTGATGGTCGCCTGCTGGCCAGCGTGATTGAGCGCCAGGGCCGCTCCACCGTGCTGCTGCAGGAGCGCGGCAATGGAAGGGTGTTGCCCCTGCGCCACCTCAGCCGCTGGCAGCCCCACAGTTCCCCTTCCCTGAGCTGGAGGGGCCGCTACCTGGCCCTGATTGTGCAGCGGGGCAACCGGCGCCTTGCGGTGATTGAAGATCGCCTCACCAACCGGCTGCTGCCTTTGCCCTTACCGGGCGGGCGTGAGCCGGTGAGGCTGAGCCTGGCCCCCGACGGCCAGCGCCTGGCCCTGCAACTGGTGGCCGCTGGCCGCTGGCGGGTGGAGGTGTTCGAGCTGGGGGGTGTGCTGGAGGTGGATCCGCCGGCCGGAGAGCTGCTGCGCACTCCGGCCGGAGCAGCGCCATGACACCCCTGGGGCGCGAAGACTCAGGCGCCGCTCAACTTGGGCTGGCACAGATGGGGTTGATCCTGCTGGCCGCCGGACTCGCCGGACTGGTCACAGCCTGCGCGGCCACGCCCCTGCGCCCCTTGCCGGCGATCAACCAACGGCTGGAGCAGAACGGCAGCAACCGCGATCCCTCCCTGAGCGGCCGCTGGCTGGCCCTGATCAGCGGCCGAGACGGACGCGAGCGGGTGGAGCTGATCGACCTGGATCAGAACCGGCCCGTACCCCTGCCTGGCCTGAACCGCCCCGACGCCCAGCCCCTGAACATCAGTGTCGATGCAAACGGTGAACGGATGGCGCTCATCCGCCAGCGCGACGGCCGCACCGAACTGGCGCTCTACCGCCGCAGCCGGGAAAGTCTGCAGCCGCTGCAGCTGGATCCGCCCGGAGTGCCCCGGCAGGCGCAGCTGAGCGCCGATGGCCGCATGCTGGCGGTGCAGGTCAGCCGGGCCGGACTCTGGCAGGTGGACCTGATCGAGCTGCCCTGAGACTCAGGGCACCAGGCCCGCCCAGTGGAGGAAGGTGTCACCGCTGAGGGCCTCGATCAGCAGCACGGCAGCAAAGCCGAGCATGGCGAAGCGACCGTTCACCCGCTCCGCGTAACCGCTCCATCCGAACGCCGGCACCTCGGAGGTGGTGGCACTGGTGGCGGGGATGGCCTCAGGGTCGCTGGCAGAAGCTGGAGATGACATCAGGTCTCACGGTTGCGGCCAAAGTCATAACCGGCGGCGGGCTGCAGCCGCCAGCCACCCTGGCCATCGAGCTCGAGCACGGTGTCGTGGAAGGCCACAAGCGTGGGCCGGTGGCCCACGCTCACGAAAGCCATCTCCCGCTCCACCAGCAGCTCGTACAGGGCCTTCTCGGTGGCTACGTCAAGGGCGCTGGTGGCCTCGTCGAGGACGACGAAGCGGGGGGAGTTGAGCAGCAGCCGTGCGAAGGCCAGACGCTGCTGCTCGCCGAGCGACAGCAACCGGGGCCAGTCCTGCTTGATATCCAGATCGGGGTAGCGGCCCACCAGTTCGGGCAGGCGCACCTCCTCGAGTACGTGGCGAAGCTGGTCGTCGCTGAAGCGATCAGCCGGCTGGGGGTAGCAGAGCTGCTCCCGCAGGCTGCCCAGCAGCATGTAGGGCTTCTGGGGAATGAACATCAGCTCTCCCACCGGCGGGCGCTGCACATGGCCGGCGGCCGGAGGCCAGAGCCCACTCACCAGCCGCAGGAAGGAGGTTTTGCCGCAGCCCGAAGGCCCGACCACCAGCAGCCGCTGATTGGCCGTCACCTCCAGGCTGAGATCGCTCACCAGCAGGCGGCTGGTGCGGGGCGGAACAAGATCCACATGGCTGACCAGGATCGACTCGGGACGCACGGCAGCGGCAGCGGCACCCATGGCGCCTCCGGCGGAGGCCTGCTCGGCGGCCACGAACTCGGCCATCTCGGCATTGATCGCCTCCACCTTGCCCTGGAAGCCCTCGAGACGGCTGATGGAGGCGGAGAAGGCCGCCAGCCGGTCGATGTTGTTGACGATGTAACTGACCGAGAACAGCACCTGGGAGAAGGCGATGCTGGCCTGGCCGAAGACGCCGAAGTCCACCTGCTTGGCGAAGTAGATCGGCGCGATCACCAGCCACGGCAGAAAGCGGGAAAAGTAGTCGTAGGAGCGCTGGATCACCTGGATCAGGGCTTCCCAGATGATCAGCCGGTTGTAATTGACGATCACCCCGTCGAGGCGGCGTTCACCCTCCTTCTGCTCCTGGCGCTCCCCGCGGTAGAAGGCGATCGATTCGGCATTGTCGCGGATGTGGACGAGGCCATAGCGGAAATCAGCCTCCAGCTTCAGTTGCTGATAGTTCAGGTTCACCAGCTTGCGGCTGGCGAACACGATCAGGGCTGTGCCGCCCACCGAATAGGCCAGCAGCCAGAGGGCCAGGGTCTGGTTGATGCTCCAGAGAACGATGATGAAACTGAAGAAGGTGAGCAGGGCGGCGATGATCTCCACCGTCACGCTCAGACTGGTGGCCGTGAAGCTGGCCGCGTCCTGGGAGATCCGCTGGTCCGGGTTGTCGATCTCCTCGATGCTTTCGTCGTTGGGATTGAGAACGTAGTAAGCCCGATTGGTGAGGTAGCGGCCCAGCATGCGGCCGCTCAGCCATTCCCGCCACATCAGGCCCAGCTTCGGGATCAGGTAGCTCTGGATGGCGCGGATCGGCAGGGCCAGCACCAGACAGAAGGCGTAGATCGCAACGATCTTCCAGAACTCCTCTTCCTTGTACGCCACCAGAACGTTGTCGATGTTCCGGGCGATGTAGCTAATGCCCACGTTGATGCCATTGATCACCAGGATCAGCAGGGCGATCACGCCGAGGAGCAGCCAGGGCAGCCAGCGTCCCTGGCGCAGCTTGCCCCGCAGGGCCACGAAGCAGGAGAGGCCGGCGACAAACAACACCATCACGACCACGCCGATCGGTCCGCTCCAGATCGCCGCCACCTGCTCGGGGACCCCAGGCAGGAAGCGGTTGCGCAGCTCGGGGATCCAGGCACCGG
>NZ_JAGQBY010000162.1:0-6905 GCF_024345875.1 Synechococcus sp. EJ6-Ellesmere | reverse complement strand
CACCACACCAAGTCGGTGCGAATCGTGGAGCTGGATGCCGCTGGCAACGCAGCAGTGGAGATCCTGCCACTGGGGGTGGGGCGGACGCTGTGCACCATCGAGGGCGGGATCGAGCAACTGCTCAGGGATCCGCAGTTCACCTCAGCCGTGGAGGCTCGGGTGCGGGTGATCCTCACCGACGAGGTGCTGCCCCTGCAGGCCATGGCCCGCCTGCGCGGACGGTTCCCCCACGTGGCCGAACTGCGGCATCGCCCGCCCGATGTTGTCCGCTCCACCGCCAGCGAACGGAATCAGCAGGTGCGGCAGGCAGCCTCTCCCTTTGCCTTGGCGACGTCCTTCTTCGCGGATCAGCAGGGGCGTGAGGCCAACGAAGAGGAGGCCGAACTCCTGCAGGAGGCCCTCGAGGCGGTCAGCAAGGGAGGGGAGCGTTGAAGCCCCATCACCTCAGGATCGAGGCCTTCGGGCCCTACGCCGAGCCGGTGGAGATCGGCTTCGATGAACTCAGTCAGGAAGGCCTTTTCCTGATCCATGGCACCACCGGTAGCGGCAAGACCTTCCTGCTCGATGCCCTCTGCTTCGCGCTGTACGGGGAGGTGTCGGGTGAGCGCAGCGTCAAGGGGTTGAAATCGGACCACGCCGAACCCGCGGCGGTGCCACTGGTGAGCCTGGATTTCTCCTCCGGCGGGGCCCGTTACCTGGTGGAACGTTCTCCTGCCTACACAGCCCTGAAGACCCGGGGGGAGGGAACAACCGAGAAGGCGCCGAAGGCGGCGCTGTATCGGCTGGTTGGCACTGAGAGGGAAGTGATCGTCAGTCGGACCACAGAAGTCACCCGGGAGGTGGAGGGTCTGGTGGGTCTGAATGCCGGTCAGTTCCGCCAGGTGATCCTGCTTCCCCAGGGCAAGTTCGCCGAGGTGCTGCGGGCCAAGGCCGATGAGCGTGAGGCCCTGCTCAAGACCTTGTTCGACACGGTGGTGTTCGAGCAGGCGGGCTATTGGCTGGAGGACAAGGCCAAGGCTGCCCGCGGCGAGGTGGCTGAGCAGAACCGGGCCCAGGAGGTGCTGCGCAACCAGGCCGCCCGCGAATGGAGCCCCTATGCCCCACCGCCGGCGGAGGCCGAGGCGGAGGAGGAGGACGCGGAAGCAGGTGACGGGGTCCCTACGGATCAGGCGGGCCTGGATCGACTGGTCCAGCAGATCGCTGCGGTGGTGGTGGAAACGGAGAGCAGCCTGAAGCAGGCCACCGCAACCCTGGCGGCAGCCCAGACGGCCAAGGCTGATATCGACAAGGTGGCGGACCGCTGGGATCGGCGGACGGCAGCCAAGGCAAAGCTCGATGCACTGGAATCGCAGCGGGATCCGATCGAGGAACTCAAGCTGCAGCTGGCCACGGCCGTGCAAGCCGAGACCCTGCGCACCAGCGTCGATGCCGAACGAACAGCCCGAGCTGCCCTGACCGCGCTACAGGGCAGCATCAAGGTGCAGCTGCAGGCCGCCATCCGTGCCAGGGACGACGCGCAGGCCCTGCCGGTCTCGGTGGTCCTGCTCGATCTGCTGGCCCTACCCGGCCTGGAAGACCTGGGCGGGGCGACCAGCGACCTGGCGGCGCGTCGGGCGGAAGTGAGTGAACTGGCGAAGAAAGCTCTGGAGGCAGCCCAAGCGAGGGGCAAAGCTGCTGTAGCCGCTGGGCTGGCCAGTAAGGCGGAAGCAGATCGAACCAGCAGCACCACCGCTAAGGCAACGAGGCAGCAGGAGCGGCAGGCGGCCGCCGATGCCTTCACCAAGGCCTGCTCGGCCCGTGACCAACTCGACGGATTGCAGCGGGCGGCACAGGAGGCTCGAGAGCGTGCCGGTGCTGTGGACGCCTTGCCCCGAGCCCAGAAAGAAGAGGTCGATGCCATTGCTGCAAAGACCAGCGCCGATCAGCAGGTGAGCAAGGCAAACGCCGCCCTCGTCGCACTACGGCAGCGCCAGATCGCCGGCATGGCCGCCCGGCTTGCCTTGGGCTTAGAGGAGGGCGCCCCCTGTCCGGTCTGCGGCTCCTTGGGGCATCCCGCGCCAGCCCAGCCCTCGGAGGATGCCGTCAGCGACGAAGCGATCACCGCGGCGGAGACCGTCCTGGCCACGGCGACCAACGCTGCCGAGAAAGCAGCAGTGGTGGTAGCCGAAGCCCATGCAGCACGCAAGGCAGTGCTCGAAAAGGCCGGCGATGCCGCCAACGATCCTGATGCTGCCAGGAAGGCATCGCAGCAATCGTCCGAAGCACTGGCGGCGGCACAAGCCCTGGCCAAGACGGTCGACAGCCTGGAGCAGGCGATCAGCAAGCACGATCAGGACCTGAAGGCCCTTGAGGCGGCGATCCAGACGGCCACCACGCAGATTGCCCTGCAGACCAAGGCCGCGGAGGATGAAGCCAAACGGGCCGAAACCCTGTCAGCGGAGATTGCCAAGGAGCTGGGGGAGGGCGTCGATCCGCAGGCTGTGCTCAAGACTTTCGTGCCGCTTGAAGCGGCCCTGAAAGCTCTGGCGGGAAGCTGCCAGGCAAGCACCAGTGCCACAACCCGGCTGGAGCAGGCGTCAACCCGTCTTGAGAAGGAACTCGGCGGATCTGAGTTTGCCGATGCCAGGGCCGTGGAGGCGGCCCTCAAGGATGAACCTGTCCGTCAGAAGTGGGCGCAGCAGATCCAGACGTTTGAGAAGGAGGTGACCGAGCAGAAGGGCATCCTCGCCTCGCCGGATCTGGTCGAACTACCCGAGGAACGGCCGGACACCACTGCTGCCGCAGAGCTGGTGATCACAGCCGATGCGGCGCGGACGGAGGCCGTGGAGCGCCACACCCAAGCCTGTCGTGCACAGCACGAGATTCAACGGCTGGCCGGCGAGCATCGAGAGGGTGAAGCTTCCCTGATGCAGAAGCGTGAACGCGCCCAGCTGCTGAGCGCCGTGGCTGATCGCTGCCAGGGCAAGGCTGCTCCATTCATCTCCATGCAGCGCTGGGTGCTCTCGGCCTATCTGGCTGAGATCTGCCGCTATGCCAACCAGCGGCTGGAGCTGATGACTTCAGGTCGCTATCAGCTGCGGCTCACCGATGAGGGCGGTCGCGGTGGCCGCAATGCCGGCCTGGGCCTGCGGGTGCTGGATGCCTACACGGGCGAGGAGCGTGAGGTGAGCAGCCTGTCGGGAGGTGAGACCTTCCAGGCCTCACTCGCGCTGGCCCTCGGTGTGGCCGATACGGTGCAGGCCCATACAGGCGGGGTGCATCTCGAGGCCCTGTTCATTGATGAGGGCTTCGGGACGCTGGATCCCGACAACCTGCAGCTGGCGATGGATGAACTCGACCGCCTTCGGGAGGGGGGGCGAATGATCGGGATCATCAGCCATGTGGGAGCCCTGCGGGAGCGGATCCGCTGCGGCATCCAGGTGGTGGCCAGCGATCAGGGCTCAAGGGTGTGCGTGGGCACCCCGGCAATGCTCTGAACCGTGTAGCGCCACCCCGGCAGCGGGGGCGTGATGGTGTCACGCGGCGCAAGGGCTGCGCGAGTCGGTGAGGCCCCCCTGCGTCAGGAAAGTTGTCCGCTCGGTCTGACCTATCCACCAGGGGGCCAAACCGACGACCATGAAACCGACCTATGACACCGCTGTGCGGGACCAAGTCCGCCAGCGCATGAGCCCGCCAAACCGGGAGAGCGTGGCCGAGATCGCCCGCTCTACCGGGATCACGACCCAGACCCTCTACAACTGGCGCAGCCAGTGGCAGAAGCAGGGTCAGCTCGTGCCAGCCACCACCAAGCCGCCAGAGCAGTGGAGCGCTCTCGACAAGCTGGCCGCTGTGATCCAGGCGGCCGGCCTGAGTGGCCCTGATCTCGGGGCCTTCTGCCGTGAGCGGGGCCTCTACCCCAAACAGCTTGCCCGCTGGCGGCAGGCCGCCGAGGATGCCAATGGCCCCAGCGCTCCGAGCATGGCTGATCAGCGAGAACTTCAGCGTAAGAATCAGGAGCTGATTCGCCAGAATCGCCGCTTACAACGCGAATTGGAGAAGAAGGAGAAGGCTCTCTCGGAGGCGGCAACACTGCTGATGCTCTCAAAAAAGCTCGATCAGCTGTGGCCACGGGACGAGGAACAATGATCCCGCCAGAGGATAGAAGTCAGCTGATGGAATTGTTCCGAGAAGGTCTCAAAGAAGGGGCTTCTGCCACGGCGATTGCAGATCTGATCGGTATCTGCTCACGCACGTTACGGCGCTGGGGCATTGCGTTCCAGACACATGGATTCAGCCAGGATCGCCGCAAAGGCTCTCCACGGAATGTGGCGCACCGATTCACACCAGAAGAGCGGCAGCGCTTAATTCACATCGTCAACGATCCGCGATTCGCGGACCTCACTCCCGCCCAGATCGTGGCCATCCTTGCCGAGGAGCGAATCTATGTGGGTTCAGAGTCCACGATTTACCGCATCATGCGGCAAGAGGGTCTGCTGAACCACCGTGGCAGAACCCGCCTGCCGCGTGAGCCCAGGGAGGTTCCGGTGTTGGAAGCAACGGGCATCCATCAAGTGCTGGCTTGGGATATCACCCTCCTCCCCGGCCCCGTGAAGGGGCAGTTCTATTACCTCTACATGGTGATGGATGTATGGAGCCGGCGCATCCTCGGCGCAGAGGTGCATGAGCATGAATGCAGCGAGTTGGCCAGCGCATTCTTTGATCGCGTCTGCCGCGATGAAGGGATCAGCAAGGAGACTGCTGCGGTCCTGCACTCGGACAATGGCGCCCCCATGCGCTCATTCACTCTGGCGGCCAAGCTGGCGGAGCTGGGGGTGTCGCTTTCGTTCTCGAGGCCGCGCGTGAGCAACGACAACGCCTATGCCGAGTCGTGGTTCCGCACGATGAAATACCACCAGAGTTATCCGCTCAGGCGATTCCGGGATCTGCTTTCGGTGAAAGCCTGGGTGGATGGCTTTGTCGACTGGTACAACGCTGAGCACCGGCACAGCGGCATCAAGTACGTGACGCCCAATCAGCGCCATTACGGCCAGGCTGACGCGATCTGCGCCATCCGCCAACAGACCTATGAGGAAGCTCGGCAGAGGCATCCTCAGCGCTGGAGCCGGCCACCCCGCAACTGGTTACAGCCACAGGTTGTGAGCATCAACCATCCGCGACCGCAGAAACCTGTGGCTGCTTGACCCTCAACAATCCAGGCCCCCGTGGCTGTCCGATGGCGCCCCTCCAAGGGCGCGATCGGCAACAGCCGCGATCAGGGGCCGGACGCCCCAACCCCGACCGAAGACAGCCATCGATGACAACAACACCCCGGCCGTGCGGCCCCTGAACCTCAACTCGCAGTACAGTCCATCTCGGTGCTCAGCTCAGCACCCCGAGCGGACAACTTCCCTGATAGGTCCCGCTCGCAACGAAGTCACCAGAGGTGAACTGGCAGCCTTGATCGGAGTGGAAGATCTCGGGTCTGCGGCCACCTTCCAGCGCCATCTCAAGGGCATCCAGACAGAACTCCGTGTCAAGGCTGTTCGAGAGCTTCCAGCTGAGGATGTTCCTGGAGAAGAGATCCACGATCGCCACCAGGTAGAGAAATCCTTTCTGTAGCGGGATGTAGGTGATGTCGGTAGCCCAAACCTGGTCCACAGCCGTGACTGCGTCGAGATCCACCAGGCAGGGAAAGCGCTCTGCTGGATCTCCTGGAATGGTGGTGCGAGGTTTCCGGTAGATCGCCCGTAACCCCATGCGGCGCATGAGGTTTCGTGCCCGGTCACGACTGATCGGGATCCCTTCTCGGGCCAGGTAGTCCACCATCCGGCGGCTGCCGCTGCACGGGTCTTCCAGATAGAGAGCATTGATCCTGGCCATGATCCGCAGGGTCGATGCCGGCACCGGTGTAGGCCGGTAATAGAGCGTGGTTCTGGGCAGGCCCAGCAGCGCACATTGGCGGCTGACGCTGAGCTCGGGGTGGTCGTGATCGACCAGCTTGCGCAGTTCACGGGCATCAGAGCAGCTGAGACTTTTTTTTGAGCCACTCCAGCTCCATCTGCAGCCGCCCGATCTGCTGGAACAGCTCGGCCTCCTTGGCCTGTCCCTCCTCCGTGTCCTTGCTCTTCTTGCCCCTGGTGAACAGCTCGCTGGCGCCCTCCAGCAGCTGCTTCTTCCACTGGCTGACCTGGATCGGGTGGATGGCGTGGTCGGCGGCGATCTCCTGGATCGTCTTGCGGCCACTGATCGCCTCCATGGCGACCCTGGCCTTGAACTCGGGACTGTGGGTACGGCGCTTGCTCATCGGTGGGAGCCCCCTTTCAGGGGTGGTGCCCCGCCTCAGAGGTTAACGATGGGGGCTGTCCAGGAAAGCCAGACCACCTCAGTGATCTCCTTTCCTTCCCTGCCAGGCCCCAGACAGGCGATGCGTGAACCACAGACACCCGATCGGCAGTCCTTGGTGTGAGGAAGTGACCGCCGCAACCGGTGCAAAGGCGCCCCCCACGGGGCGCCTTCCTGCTGGGCATGGGGTCCTCGCGCTTAAGCGGAGCGACAGCGCCAGCACATGGCTCAGCGTTGCAGCTTGGAGCCCCCGCAGTCCTGCCAGCTGCCGAGCAGACGCGCCAGCTCATCCTGCATGGTTAGAAGCTCGGAGATCCGTTGGTCAATCGATGCCATCTTGTCTGAAATGCTTCCTTTAAGTACCGAACAATTGCAGACACCCGACCGACGCGCTTCGAGGATCCTCGACAACTCAGGGATCGAAACATCCATCGCCCGGAGGGCGCGAATGATCGTGAGCTCAGCGAGATTCTCCTCATCAAACAATCGGTATCCACCTGCGGAGCGATCCTTGGGCTGGAGCAGGCCCTCATCGCAGTAATAACGGATCGTCTTCACCGGCAGGCCGGTGCGCCTGGCTACCT
>NZ_JAGQBY010000161.1:0-7067 GCF_024345875.1 Synechococcus sp. EJ6-Ellesmere | reverse complement strand
GATCCAGGCAGCCGGGCGGGCACGTCGATGGCGGCTGAAATTGGATGGAGTCAATGTATCGGTGATGGCCAGCTGATGACTGGCCTCCTACCACCACCTTTTCAACCGGTTCGTGGCAACATTCGCCCTACTGTCCGTTTCCGCGATGACAAGCCTGCGTGTGGAACTGGTGGGGAAACCATGGGCCCTGTCGTTGCTGATGCTTGTCGGCCTCTCCAGCCCCCTGGCCCCTGTGGTGGCGGAGGAGTTGCAGCGGGAAGATATCGCCCAGGCCGTTGCCGACCCGGCGTCGAGCGACGGCATGCTCCAGGACGATGCCTACATCCTGGGTGCTGGCGATGGTCTGAGCCCGAAATTCCTGGCGGTGGACGACCTCAGCAGTTCGCTGGACATCCTCAATGACGGCACGGCCTCGCTGCCGTTGCTGGGCAGTGTCAGGCTCACGGGACTGACCATCTCCCAGGCCAGCCTCTGGCTGGAATCGCTGTATCGAAAACAGCTGCAGCGCCCGGATCTTCAGTTGAGCGTTATTCGGCCCCGCCCGCTGCGTGTCGCGGTGGTGGGCGAGGTGGAGCGTCCCGGCCTCTACACCCTCACCACGTCCGAAGGTTCCAACACGCAGGCGACAGTCTCGATCAGCGGCCTCCCCACCCTGGTGGATGCCATCCAGAAGGCCGGCGGGATCACCACCACGGCGAATCTGCGACGGGTGGTGGTCCAGCGACGCCTGCCGGGAGCCGAGTCCCGCTTCAAGCGAGCCCGTGTGGATCTGCTGGCACTGGTGCGGGACGGGGACCAGACTCAGAACCCCCTGCTCTTCGATGGGGACACGATCCGCCTCGAGCGGGCCCCCCAGGAGGTGTCGACCGCCAGCGCCGAAATCGCGGCCACCACCCTGGCGCCCAAGGCGATCTCCGTGAACGTGATCGGGGAGGTGAAGTCTCCGGGAGGCTTGCAGGTGCCGGCCAGAACCCCGTTGATGCAGGCGATCCTGGCGGCGGGCGGTGTGCAGACCTGGCGGGCCAAGACCTCGAAGATCGAGCTGGTGCGCCTCAACCGCAACGGCACCGTCATGCGCCGTACCTATCCTCTCGACCTCAGTCAGGGTGTGTCGATCGCCAAGAATCCACCCCTGGTGGAAGGCGATACCGTGATCGTCAACCGCAGTCGCTATGCGGTCAGCACCGATGCGATCGGGGCGGTCAGCCAGCCCCTGTCCGGATTGGTGAATGTGCTGACCCTGTTCCGTCTTCTCGACAACAACAACTGAGCCTGGATGCGCATCACCTGGCTGTTGAGCGATGAATTGGCGGTGGGAACGGCTCCCTGCAGCAGCGAGGATCTCGATTGGCTCGAGCAGGAGGGGGTCAGGTCGCTGATCAGCCTCTGCTCGGCTGAGGAAGCTCCCCTGCCTGGCGGGATTGCCGAGCGGTTCCAGTGGGTTCGGCTGCCCCTGCCGGATCACCGCCACCAGCACAGCGCGCCCACGGGAGAGCAGATCGCCACCGTGCTCTCTGAACTGAGCCGCCTGCGCGGGCATGGGCCGGTGTTTCTGCACTGCGTGGCCGGTGTGGAGCGCTCGCCCCTGGTGGCGATGGCCTGGTTGATCCAGAGCCGCCGGATGGGCTGGCAGGCGGCTCTCGACTACGTGCAGCAGACCCATCCCGGGACCAGCCCCTTGCCGGAGCAGCTGGCGGTGCTGAGAAGTTTGCCGTTCCTGACGGCGGCGGCCTGCCCCCAGCTGCCAGCAGTAGCTTGAGACGGCCGTTTTCAGCGGCCAGGGTTTGAGTCGTTGGAGCCCTGCTCGCGCCCGCCCGACCATCACCCAGTCGTGTGCCCCTGCTCGCCTTGAGCCTCCAATGACCTCAGCCACGCCGAAACCAGGCTGGCCTTGATGAAGAACCAGCCGATCAAGGCGCCTGCGGCTCAAGCTTGAGTGTGTTCAGACGTGAGTGAGTTTGATGTTCGCTGGCAGCAGCGCTTGGCAACGATCAGAGGGCACTGGAGCAGCTGGAATCCTTTTTCGATCTACTGCGCAGCGAGGGGAACAGCGAACTGATCGGTTCACGGGATACCTTGTGTGAAGCCTTCAGGGTTGGACTCGTTGTTGATGGCAACGCCTGGATGCAGATGATTCAGGACAGGACCCTCACCAGCCACAGCTACAATCGAGCCACCGACGATTTGTGCGCTCACGTGGATCGGGTTGGCCTGCTGTTGCTTGAGCGGGTGCCGTCACCCCATGAGATCTTTCCCCGATGAGCCTGATCACTCCCAGCGACCGGATTTTCGTGGCGGGCCATCGCGGCATGGCCGGCAGCGCCATCCTGCGCGCCCTGGAGGCGAAGGGCTACGCCAACCTGCTCACGGCAGGCCGCGATCAACTGGATCTGCGCGATGCCGGCGCGGTGGAGGCCTGGTTCGCCGCCCACAGGCCGCAGGTGGTGGTGCTGGCGGCGGCGAAGGTGGGCGGCATCCTGGCGAACAGCAGCTATCCCGCCGACTTCCTGCTCGACAATCTCAAGATCCAGACCCATGTGATCGAGAACGCCTGGCGCCATGGGGCCCGGCGATTGCTGTTCCTGGGCAGCAGCTGCATCTATCCGAAGTTCGCCGCGCAGCCGATCCGTGAGGAGTCGCTGCTCACCGGCGAGCTGGAGCCCACCAATGAGTGGTACGCGATCGCCAAGATCGCCGGCCTCAAGCTGTGCGCGGCGCTGCGCCTTCAGTACGGCTTCGATGCGATCAGCCTGATGCCCACCAACCTCTATGGCCCCGGCGACAACTACCACCCCAGCCACAGCCATGTGCTGCCGGCCCTGATCCGCCGCTTTCACGAGGCGAAACTGGCCGGCGCCGAGCAGGTGGTCTGCTGGGGCACGGGCACGCCACGACGTGAATTCCTGCATGTCGATGATCTGGCCGAGGCTGCGCTGTTCTGCCTGGAGCAGTGGCAGCCGGCGGCCCATGACCCCCAGTTCCTGAATGTGGGCACGGGGGAGGACCTGCCGATCCGCGAACTCGCGGAGCTGGTGGCCCGCACTGTGGGCTTCGGGGGCGGCATTGCCTGGGACACCAGCAAGCCCGACGGCACTCCGCGCAAGCTGCTGGACGTGAGCCGGCTGGCGGCGCTGGGATGGCAGGCCCGGATTCCCCTGGCCGAAGGGCTGGCGAGCACCTATGCCGACTGGTTGGAGGCAACCTCCCGCCAGCCTTAGCCTGAGCTGATGCCCCCCCGGCGTCCTAACCCCCCCGGCGTTCGCCCAGGGCAAAGGGTTGGAAGGATGCGGTGATGCCGAACTCCTCGGCGAATTCGAGCACGCGGCACCAGCCGCGGTCGGCGCGCATGATGCCGCGCAGGATCACCGGCGAGTTGCCGCCCTGCAGGCTCATTTCAAACAGCGGGTGGCCGATCGAGGCCTGCACCGCATCGTCCTGGTAGGTGGGGGCGATGTCGGTGCTGCCGATCAGGACGCGGCGCTGGCTGGCGTTCCACTCGTAGGGGATGTCGTAGAGGCTGAGCAGGTCGGCCACCAGGGCCCAGGAGGTGCCGTGCTCGTCGATCTCCACCGCCAGGTTGGTGCCGCGGGCGCCCATGCTGGCGCTGCGGCGGAAGACCAGGGAAGGCTGGTCGGCGCCTGGTTTAATCTCACCGCGCATGCGGGCGCGGATGCGCCGCCGCAGCTCCTCACCGCCCTCGGCGGGCCCGCCCTTGCGCAGCTGCATGAAGTCCCAGCGCTCGCCCGTGCCGCCCCAGGCCACGGGGCCGTAGTTGTCGTGCATGATGCGGCCGTCGCGGTTGGAGGCGGCCTCGGCGTGGGTCATCACCCGCTGGATGGTGATGTCGTCGGCCCGCCAATCCCAGCTGAGGGCCAGATCGGCCACCTCTGTGCACATGGCCTCGATCTGCGCTTCGGTGGGCGGGATCGCCCAGGGATCGGGGCTGCCACCCATGCAGGCGCAGGAGATGGCGACGGCATTGCTGTTGCGCCGCCAGGTGTGGGCATTGAGGTCGATGGTGTAGGAATGCAGCCGATACAGATGACCATCACCGGCCACGATCGTGTGATAGAGCCCCTGGCGCACCCAGCTGTAGGGGGTGGCACTCCAGTGCAGGTAGATCGTGGCGGCCATCGGAGCAGCGGTGATCAGATTGTCCGGCGGAGAGTAGCCAATGGCCGAGGCTGTTTCAGTCCTGCGCCGACATTGCGCGTGCCGGAGTCTGCGCAACTGCAGCAACAGCCTGCTGGCGATACTGATGGCGTGAAAGCAGCTTGGTCTGGGATGGATGAAGACCCACCGCCATGGCCGCGGAATGGAGGAGAACGCCCTCCTGCTGAAGGGGCAGGGCTGGATTTCGGCACGAGCGGCGTGATATCATCATCTGATAACGTCATCACATGGTGGAGAGAGGTCTGGCATGCGAACGATCGTCGACTTGCCTGAGCCTGAGCGCGAGCAATTGGATGCGCAGTGCCGGCAGCTCGGCATTTCAAGGGCGGCAGCCCTGCGGGAGGCGTTGCGGCTGTGGCTGAAGCAACAACACCCCAGACACGAGAAGGTCTTTGGCCTCTGGAAAGACCGACCGACAGACGCACTGGTGCTGCAGGAGGCGTTACGGCAGGAGTGGAGCCAGCACTGAATGCTCTTGCTCGACACCAACATCCTGATTGATGTACTGCGCGGCGAGAAGGCCAGCCTGGAGTGGCTGGATCAACAGCAGCGACCGGCGATCAGTGAGATCACCTGGATTGAGGTGCTGGTGGGCTGCCGTGTTGGTGAATCCGCTGAGGTGGAGACCTGGCTGGAGAGTTTTCTTCGGCTGGCGCTCGACCACAGCATCGCCAGGGAAACCGTGCTGCTGCGTCAGCGTCATGGCCTGAAAGTGCCCGACGCGATCATTCTGGCCACAGCCACCGTGCATGGGCTCAAACTAGCGACCCGCAATGTTCGGGATTTCCCCTTGACGCTTGAGAACGTGCTTCATCCCTATGCCCTTTGACGGGTGACATTGATCAGATCCTGCCGGCACTGACCGCCGTGATCTGGGTAGCAGTGGACGGTCGCCAGGGCTTGATCCATCTATCGTTGCTTTGATGACGTCGCTGCGTCAGCGTGATGACACTGGTCCATGCTCCGCCCCTTGCCGATACTCTGGCTCCGCTGCTGCTGCCGGAGCAGCTGCAGCTCACCCCAGAGCAGTTCGAGCTGGTGTGTGCCGCCAATCCTGAGGCGGTGCTGGAGCTAAACTCCGACGGGCAGCTGATCAGCATGCCCCCCACCGGCGGCGAGACCAGCAGCCGCAACAGTGAGCTGCTGTTCCAGCTGCAACGCTTTGCCAGAAGCGCTGGAGGCTGGAAGGTCTTCGACAGCTCCGGAGGCTTCCGCCTTGCCGACGGCTCCATACTCAGTCCGGACGCCTCCCTGGTGCGCCTGGATCGCTGGCTGGCGCTCACCGCCGAGCAACGCCGCGGCTTCCCGCCCCTCTGCCCCGACCTGGTGGTGGAACTGGCCAGCCCCAGCGATCAGGGCCCGCGTGGCGTGAGTTCCCTGAGCCGCAAGATGGCCGCTTACCAGGCCAACGGCGCCGCCCTGGGCTGGTTGTTGCTGCCGGAAGACCAGGCGGTGGAGATCTGGCCTGGCCGAGAGGCTCAAGGTGTTGATCTGCCGGAACCCCAGCGTCTGGAGGGCGCCACTGAGCTCGATGGCGGCGAGGTGCTGCCTGGTTTAAAGCTGGATCTGAGCGAGATCTGGCAGGGCTGAGATGACCGATGCCTGTCGGAATGAGGCTCCCCGGGCTGATGAGGAAGCCCAGGCCCTACCGGTTTGCGGCTGAACCTGGGGGAGACCTCCGGGCGTGTCCGCCTGCGCTATCGTTTTGCTATCGAGGGCAGAGGAGGCGATATGCCTTCACTGAGCTTGCGCGGAATCCCCGAAGACGTCTACGAAGGCTTACGTCAGCTGGCTGCATGGAATCACCGCAGCATGCAGGAGCAGGCACGGTTGATGATCGAGCGGGACGTACGCCTCTCTCGCCCGACGGCCGTGGAGGCGCCCCGTCAATGGCGTGAGCGCCTTAAGGGCAGGCAATTTCCAGAACTGGTCAGTGATCTGCTGGCCGATCGTGTCCGTTGAGTTCGCCTCCGGTGGACAGGACGTCTTCGTGATCGATGCATCGTCAGCAGGTGCAACGCAGCTTGCTCCGCCGAGAAGAGGCTGAGGAGTTGTTCGAAGATCTGCGGCGGTTGCCACTGAGGCCCGTGCCCTCTTCTGAACTCAGTGCCCATGCACTCGCTTTGGCGCTTGATCACGGCCTGAGCGTGTACGACGCTGCCTATCTGGCCTTGGCACAGCGCTCGGGAGCCGCTCTGATCACTTCCGACCATCAACTCGAGAGCGCCGCCCGCCGCTGCGGCTGCGCCACCCTCTCATCATCCCCCTGACACTTCCCCAATCCCAAGGGCTGCCGAAAAGTCGTCTGTCTTGCCGAGCGCAATCAGCCGTATTCACTTCAGCTTGCGGACTTTCAGCCAGGTCAGCATGCGCTGAGGCGAGTACGCCCGGACCCCATTCTGCTTTAATCCCTGCGGTGCTGAGACGCTGGAGCCCCACTCGCGTCCGGACCCACACTTGCGGGATTGGTGTGTCCAGCCACTCCGGCCGCGCCGCCAATTTTGCAGTGTCCACGAAATTGGGGGAACCCCAGAGCTGGATCAGCTCGCCCCTGGCTGCTCCCACAGCACCACCCCTGCTCTGTCGATGTGTTCGAGCAGGGTGGGGTGGTCGATCAGATGCTGGAGCTGCAGATCGATCCGCCAGGGCAGGAGCAGATCATCAAGCTCGGCGCCGAGCAGCAGCAGCTCGCCCAGCCCCAGGGCCGGGGCCTCCAGGCACAGGTCGATGTCGGATCCGGAGCGATGCCGGCCCAGCGCGCGCGATCCGTAGAGAGTCAGCCGCCGCACCTCTGGATGGAGGCGGATCCTCTCCAGGACCTGGGTCGTGACCTCAGCCGGAAGGCCAGGGATGCCGGCCTCGATCGGTTCTGTGGAGGCTGTCAACGCTGCCTG
>NZ_JAGQBY010000160.1:0-7103 GCF_024345875.1 Synechococcus sp. EJ6-Ellesmere | reverse complement strand
GCCATTCCTTCTTCGAGTACCGCCCGATGCAGGGTGATTTCGATGCGCGCCGCAATGGCGTTTTGATTGCCTACGAGGAAGGCACCGCCACCTTCTATGACCTCAAGGGTGCCGAAGATCGGGGCCAGTTCTTCATCACACCGGGAACCAAGGTGTACAAGGGCATGATTGTCGGCGAGCACAACCGACCGCCCGACCTTGAGCTCAACGTCTGCAAGGCCAAGCAGGTCACCAACATCCGCTCGGCCGGTGCTGAGGTGCTCGACACCCTGCAGTCGCCGATCCAGATGACCCTGGAGCGGGCACTGGAATACATCGGCCCCGACGAGATGCTGGAGGTGACCCCGGAATCGATCCGGTTGCGCAAGCTGCCGGCGAAGAAGCCCGCCAAGCGTTGAGCGAGGCCCTCGAGGACGACCCCCGCTTCCGGCAGGCGGTCGTCCTCTTCAATGCCGGTCAGTGGTACGCCTGCCACGACGGGCTCGAGGAGCTTTGGCATGAAACCCTGGGGCCGGACCGACCCGTGCTCCAGGGGATGCTGCAGATCGCCGTGGCCCATCTCCATCTGGAGCGAGGCAACGAGCGCGGTGCCACCGTGCTGCTGGGTGAAGGGGTGGGCCGTCTGGCCCACAGCGGTTCTGAGGCGCTCGGCCTCGACCTCGACCATCTGCGCCAGGTCAGCGCCGCCCGTTTGCGCTGTCTGCAATCTGGCGGCGATCCATCAGGACTGCCCCTGCCCAGCCTGCGGCCGCAGGCCTGAGCGTCTGCCCTGCAGCTGAGCTCCCGACATCGGCCCGTAGATTGCCTACTCAGATTGGGTTCAACACCCACCATTGCCGCTGAGATGTGAGCACTGCCCAGCAGGTGAGCCCCGTCGAGATGTCCGAACCGCTCCGGTGGCCAAGGCGACGTCATGTGATGCCGGCCCTGGCAGCCATGCTCCTGATGCTGGCTTCAGCGGAGAGCAGCCGTGCCCAGCCGATCCAGCCCGGTGGACAGGTCGGCCCCGCTTTGGACCAAGTGCCGGCAGTGCCAGCCCCTGCACCCACCGGCCAGGTCACGATCGAATCCGACCGCCAGCAGGCCGACAACGTCACCGGGATCATCACCGCCACAGGCAACGTCCGGATCGTTTATCCCGACCGCCGGGTGGTGGCCACCTCCCGCCAGGCCCAGTACTTCACCCGGGAGGGGATGATCATTCTCAGCGGCGATGTGGATGTGGTCCAGGACGATGGCAACCTGCTGCGGGCCGACCGGGTCACTTACCTGGTGGAGCGGGAACGGGCCCTGGCCCAGCCCCTGGAAGGCCAGCAGGTGTTCAGCAAACTCCTGATTCAGACCACACCCCAGGCACAGCCGCCGGGAGCGCAACCTCAGCCCCTCACCCCGCCGCTTCGATGAGCCTCTCCCTGGAGAGCGTCACCCTGAGCCTGGGCGGCCGTCCCCTGGTCAAGGAGGTGAGCCTGGAGCTGGAACCCGGAGAAGTGGTGGGCCTGCTGGGACCAAACGGGGCGGGCAAGACCACCACCTTCAACCTGGTGACGGGTCAGCTCAGGCCCGACAAGGGTCAGGTGCTGCTGGATGGGCGCCGGGTCGAAGGCCTGCCGATGCCCAAACGGGCGCGTCTGGGCATCGGCTACCTGCCCCAGGAAGCCAGTGTGTTTCGCCAGCTCACGGCCCGCGAGAACCTGCAGCTGGCCCTGCAACAGAGCGGAACCCCGGTGCGGGTGCGGCGCCAGAGGTTGGAGGAGTTGATCGAGGAATTTCATCTCAGCAGGTTCCAGCACCGCCGAGGCTTCCAGCTCTCAGGTGGTGAGCGCCGGCGCTGTGAGGTGGCTCGGGCCCTGGCCGTGGGCCGCGAGGGACCGCGTTATCTGCTGCTGGATGAACCCTTCGCGGGCGTCGATCCCCTGGCGGTGGCCGATCTGCAGGCTTTGATCGGCAATCTGCGCCAGCGGGGCATGGGCCTGCTGATCACCGACCACAACGTGCGCGAGACGCTGGCCATCACCGACCGTGCCTACATCCTCACCGAGGGGAGCATTCTTGCCTCGGGCCCCTCTTCGGAGGTGGCCAGCAACCCCCTGGTGCGGCGTCACTATCTGGGCGAGGGATTCCAATTGTGAGCGCATCCACCAAGCCACAGACCACACCGGTGGTTCAGCGGGTGCTGAAGCCGTTCATGCTCTCCTGGCAGCGGTTACCCCTGATGGATCGCTGGCTCACCAACGAGCTGATGGGTCCGCTGCTGTTCGGTGTCGCGGCCTTCACGGCGGTGTCGCTCTCGGTGGGGGTGGTCTTCGAGCTGGTGCGGCGTGTAGCCGAATCGGGTCTGCCGCTGCTCACGGCCCTGCAGGTGCTTGGACTGCGGATGCCCGGCTTCCTGGTGCTCTCGTTTCCGATGGCGACCTTGATGGCCACCCTGCTGGCCTACAGCACCCTCTCGAGCAACAGCGAACTGATTGCCCTGCGCAGCGTTGGGGTCAGCACCTGGCGCATGGTGTTGCCGGCCCTGATCGTGGCGGTGCTGATGAGCCTGCTCACCTTCGTGTTCAACGACCTGATCGTTCCCAGCGCCAATCTGGAGGCGACCAACACCTTGAATCAGGCCCTTGGCAAGGCGATCGCGGCGGAGAAGGGCAGCAACATCATCTATTCGCGCTTCAGCCGTCGCCCCAGCAAGCTTGATGAGAGTGGCAGCGAGCGCTACCTCTCTCAACTCTTTTACTCCCGGCAGTTCAAGGATGGAGAGATGGAGGAAGTCACGGTTCTTGATTTCAGCCGCCCCAGCGGAACCCAGATCCTCAAGGCCAAAACGGGCACCTGGAACGATGAGGCGGGGATGTGGGAATTCCGCGACGGGCAGATTGTGCTGGTGGGCGACAGCGAAACCACCACCTCAGCCAAGTTCGATCGCTATCTCTACCCGCTCGACCAGGGCCCTCTCAAGCTGGCGGCCCTGCCCAAGGATGCGGCCAGCATGTCGGTGTCAGAAGCCCTGCGGGCTGAAACTCTGCTGAGGCAAGCGGGCGATCAGAAGGAAGCCCGGCGCTTGAGGGTGCGCATCCAGGAGAAGTTCGCCTTTCCGGCCATCTGCCTGGTGTTCGGCCTGATCGGCAGCAGCCTCGGGGTCAGGCCCAATGCCCGCACGAGCCGCAGCCAGGGGTTCGGCATCAGCGTGCTGCTGATCTTCTCCTATTACCTGATGTCGTTCATCTTCAGCTCCCTGGGGGTGAAGGGCACACTCGGCCCCGTGCTGGCGGCCTGGTCCCCGGTGCTGATCGGCCTGCTGCTGGGCCTGCTGCTGTTGCGCCAGGCCAGCCGCTGAACCGGTCCCCGTCCAGCCAGGCCTGCAGGCAGACTGGCTGGCAGATCCGCCCCGCCTTGAGCGCGCTGCAGTGAACGACCCGGTTCTCTCCCTCGGCCTGCTGGCCTTCGCCCTGCTGCTGCTGGCCCTGCCCCTGGCCTTCTGGGGCCTCAGCGGCGGCCGATCCAGCAGCGCAGTCCGCTTATTGGTTGCGGCCGCCAATCTGAGCCTCACGGCCCAGCTCACTCTGCGCTGGTGGGACTCCGGCCACTTCCCGATCAGCAACCTCTACGAATCCCTCTGCTTCCTGGCCTGGGCCTGCACCCTCACCCAGCTGCTGGTGGAGCGCTCCTGGCCCAGTCCACTGGTGCCGGCCGCGGCAACACCCATGGGCCTGGGCTGCCTGGCCTTCGCCAGCTTCGCCCTGCCCGATCGGCTGCAGGAAGCCTCACCCCTGGTGCCGGCCCTGCGCTCCAGCTGGCTGGTGATGCACGTGAGCGTGATCATGGTGAGCTATGCCGCTCTCCTGGTGGGATCACTGCTCTCGGTGGCCGTGCTCTTCACCGATCGCGGCCAGGACCTGCAACTGCGCAGCAGCTCCATCGGCAGCGGCGGCTATCGCCAGGCCAAGCTGGCCGCTGAAGCAGGCGAGCTGCGCCTGAGCAGCGTGTCGATCGGGGTGAGCGAGCAACTCGACAGCCTCAGCTACCGCACGATCACCGTGGGCTTCCTGCTGCTCTCGGTGGGCCTGGTGAGTGGAGCCGTGTGGGCGAATGAAGCCTGGGGCAGCTGGTGGAGCTGGGACCCCAAGGAAACATGGGCCCTGATCTGCTGGCTGGTCTACGCCGCCTATCTGCACAGCCGGCTGAGTCGGGGCTGGCAGGGCCGCCGTCCCGCCCTGGTGGCAGCGGCGGGTCTGGTGGTCATCGTCGTCTGTTACATCGGCGTGAACCTGCTGGGCATCGGCCTGCACAGCTACGGCTGGTTCCTGGGCGCCTGACGGGGAAGCCGGGCCAAAGCCAAAGGCCCGGTCCCCCCGTTGCTCAGGCCAGCACGGCCTCAGGTCTGCGGCTGTGGCGGATTCCCTCGATCGCCGCGCGGTAGTCGGGGGTGTTGAACACGGCCGAACCAGCCACGATCGCGTTGGCGCCGGCTTCCACCACCTGCCAGGTGTTGTTGGCCTTGAGGCCCCCATCCACTTCGATCCAGGGATCCAGTCCACGTTCGTCGCACATCCGGCGCAGGCGACGGACCTTCTCCACAGCCGAGGGGATGAAGCTCTGGCCCCCGAAACCGGGGTTGACGCTCATGATCAGCACCAGATCGCAGAGCTCGAGGCAGTACTCGAGGGTTTCCAGGGGAGTGCCGGGGTTGAGCACGGCGCCGGCTTTCTTGCCGAGGTCCTTGATCTGGCCCAGGTTGCGGTGCAGGTGCGGGCAGGCTTCCACCTGCACGTAAATGTGGTCGGCGCCTGCCTTGGCGAAATCGCCCACATAGCGCTCCGGCTCCACGATCATCAGGTGGACATCGAGGGGCTTGCTAGTGACGGGGCGCAGGGCCT
The DNA here is from genome assembly GCF_024345875.1 of Synechococcus sp. EJ6-Ellesmere. Lineage (NCBI taxonomy): Bacteria > Bacillati > Cyanobacteriota > Cyanophyceae > Synechococcales > Synechococcaceae > Synechococcus > Synechococcus sp. EJ6-Ellesmere. The sequence goes on along the minus strand of NZ_JAGQBY010000160.1, from coordinate 2,232 downwards.
CGACGATCAGCGGGCCGATGGTGATGTTGGGAACGAAACGGCCGTCCATCACGTCGACATGGATCCAGTCGGCTCCAGCCTCGTCTACGGCCCTCACCTCGTCACCGAGGCGGGCAAAATCAGCGGAAAGGATCGACGGGGCGATCACCAGAGGCTTCGTGCTCATGGTTGGGGCCACCGGGGGCATAGGGAGCCTGGTGATTGTAGGAACGTGGGGTGGGGCCTCCCACGCGGCGCTGATACAGTGACGCCCGCTTCTTGTCGGAAAGACCTTGCTGCAGCTGGTCTGCCTGTCTTTCTGCTGACGCCTTCTCTCCCCCCCTGCCGGACCGTCGTGGATCGCACCCTCATTCAGGAACTGCTCGAAGTCGTCGAGCAGGCCGCCATCGCCTCCGCCCACCTCACCGGGCTCGGCAAGAAAGATGAGGCCGATGCCGCCGCCGTTGAAGCGATGCGCACCCGCATGGGCTCCATCGCCATGCAGGGCCGGATCGTGATCGGCGAGGGCGAGCGGGATGAGGCCCCCATGCTCTACATCGGTGAGGAAGTGGGCAGCGGCACTGGCCCCGGCGTCGATTTCGCCGTGGATCCCTGCGAGGGCACCAATCTCTGCGCCAACGCCCAGGACGGCTCGATGGCGGTGCTGGCCGCCTCCGACCGCGGCGGACTCTTCAACGCCCCCGACTTCTACATGAAGAAGCTGGCTGCACCCCCGGCCGCCAAGGGCAAGGTGGACATCCGCAAGAGCGCCACCGAGAACATCGCCATCCTGAGCGAATGCCTGGGCATGCCCGCCAGCGATCTGACGATCGTGGTGATGGACCGCGCCCGCCACAAGGACCTGATCGCGGAGATCCGCGCCACCGGCGCCCGGGTGAAGCCGATCAGCGACGGTGACGTTCAGGCCGCGATTGCCTGCGGTTTCGCCGGCACCGGCACCCACTGCCTGATGGGCATCGGCGCCGCACCAGAAGGCGTGATCTCCGCGGCGGCCCTGCGCTGCCTCGGCGCCCATTTCCAGGGCCAGCTGGTGTACGACCCCGCCATCGCCCAGACCAGCGAGTGGGCCGACTACACCAAGGAAGGCAACATCGAGCGGCTCAACTCGATGGGCATCACCGACATCGACAAGGTCTATGAGGCCGAAGAGCTGGCTTCCGGTGAGAACGTTGTGTTTGCCGGCAGTGGCATCACCCCCGGCCTGCTGTTCAAAGGGGTGGTGTTCGAGCGCGACTGCACCCGCACCAGCAGCCTGATCATCAGCTCGCTCGACTCCTCGGCCCGCTTCACCGATACGGTGCACATCAAGCCCGGCGCCCAGAGCGTCGCCCTGCGCTGAGCCGCCTCCCATGCACATCGCCGTCGTCGGCCTCAGCCACCGCACGGCTCCGGTGGAGATCCGGGAGCGACTGAGCATCCCCGAGCAGACCATGGAGGAATCCCTCCAGAACCTGCGCGGGGACTCGCAGGTTCTGGAGGCCTCCATCCTCAGCACCTGCAACCGGCTCGAGATCTATACCCTGCTGCGCAGCCCCGAGCAGGGCATCCATGCCGTGGGCAGCTTCCTGAGCCAGCACTCCGGGCTCGACTTCGGGGAGCTCACGCCCCATCTCTTCACCTACCACCACGAGGAAGCGGTGGCCCATCTCTTGCGGGTGGCCGCCGGCCTCGACAGCCTCGTGCTGGGTGAGGGTCAGATCCTCTCCCAGGTGAAGAAGATGGTGCGGCTGGGCCAGGAACACGGCTCAATCGGACCGATCCTCAACCGCCTGCTCAACCAGGCGGTGAGCACCGGCAAACGGGTACGCAGCGAAACCAACCTCGGCACCGGTGCGGTCTCGATCAGCTCCGCCGCCGTGGAGCTGGCCCAGCTCAAAGTGGGCCAGGCCCGGGGCCTCGACGAGCTCGTGCCACTGGATCAGGAGCAGGTGGCGGTGGTGGGGGCCGGGCGCATGGCCAGGCTGCTGCTGCAGCACCTGCAGGCCAAAGGCTGCCGCGGCCTGGTGCTGCTCAATCGCACGGCGGAACGTGCCGAGGCCCTGGCCGCTGATTTCCCTGAATTCCCCGTCCAGTGCCGCCCGCTGAGCGACCTGGACCACTGCCTGAGCACCTGCTCCCTGGTGTTCACCAGCACTGGAGCCGAGGAGCCGATCAGAGACGCCGGGCGGCTCAGCGGCCTGAACCGGCGCTCGTCACTGATGCTCATCGACAGCGGTGTTCCTCGCAACATCA
>NZ_JAGQBY010000016.1:0-30608 GCF_024345875.1 Synechococcus sp. EJ6-Ellesmere | reverse complement strand
TGTGGCCAGCGGCGACAAGGTCCACGCCCAGGAGTAGCTGGGGGATGTGCTCTTCACCCTGGGGAACGTGGCCCGCTGGTGTGGCCTTGATCCAGAGGCCGGCCTGGCGGGCACCAACCGCCGCTTCCTGGATCGCTTCTCCCGCGTGGAGGCGGCCCTTGGCGGGACCCTTCAGGGTCAGAGCCTCGCTGAGCTGGAGGCCCTCTGGCAGCAGGCCAAGGCCCAGATCCGCGCGGAGACCGAAGGCCGGAACGCCTTGGCCTGAGCCGCCTGCTCCAGCGGTTCAGTCGTCGGGCAGCGGGGGCCGCGAGCGGCGCTGGCCCTTGATCGCCCCCCGTTGCTTCTTGGCACTCAGGCGCCGTTCCACCGACCCCCGGGTGGGCTTGGTGCGCCGGCGGGGCGGTGGTGGAGGTTCGATGGCGGAGCGCAGCAGCTCCGCCAGCCGCCGCAGAGCGGCCTGGCGGTTCTGCCACTGGGAGCGGTGCTCCGACGCCGTGAGCAGCAGCGCGCCATCCAGCAGGCGCCCCTCCAGCCGCCGCAGGGCCCGAGCCTTGAGCAGGGGCGGCAGCGCCGTGGTGGCCGCCAGATCGAACACCAGCTCCACCCGTGAATCGGTGGTGTTCACCCCCTGGCCGCCCGGCCCCGAGGAGCGGGAGAAGCGCCAGCTCAGCTCGGCCGCCGGGATCACCAGCCGCTCGTTCAGAGGCAGGTCAGGCATCGATCGCCACTGGGTGACTCACAGCAGCGAGACCGCGCCGCTGGCGATGTCGAAGCAGGCGGGCTGGATCTTCAGCCGCCCGGCGCTCACCGCTTCCCGCAGGAGGGCGCTGCGCCGGCTCAGCTCCTGGGCGGAGTGGCAGGCGTTGTGGCGGATCGCCAGGCTGAGGTCGTCGCCCGGCACCAGCGCCGCCCGGATCGGCGTGACCAGGTGCTCCAGCAGCGGGGTGAGCGGTGCTTCGGCCAGGGCGGCGGTGACGGCCCCGCAGCCGCTGTGGCCCATCACCAGGATCAGGGGCACCGCCAGCTCCGCCACCGCGTACTCCAGCGAGGCGACGCCGTCGTCGAAGGCGGTGTTGCCCGCGCAGCGCACATCGAACAGCTCCCCGGATCCCGACACGAAGATCCACTCCGGAGACACCCGGGAATCAGCGCAGCTCAGCAGGGCCGCCCAGGGCCGCTGGCCGCTGGCCATGGCGCTCGGGTCCACCTGACAACTGCTCTGCCAGAGGGTATTCATCAGCGCGGTGCGCTCCTGGGGGCTGCCGGCCCTGGCGGCGGCCTGCCAGGCGCGGCTGAACTGACCATTGCGGCGCAGCAGGCTGCCGAGCGGATCGTCGTGGGGCGAGCATGCCGTGAGGCTGTGCTCAAGCTCAGGGGTGAGCGGGCCGGCCTCCGCCCGGGCTGGACTCAGCTCCGGCAGGGCCAGGGCTCCGGCTGCCAGGCCCGCGCGCTGCAGCCATTCCCGTCTGGAAAGCGTCATCGGCTCAGGTTCCTCGATGGTGCGGGCCCAGGGACGTCTGGGTGACAGGGTGCTCCTCTGGAGGCTTAGCTAGGGCGGCTCCGGGAGTCAGCAGCCATGGATCCAACCGCTGGCTGGGTTGATGAAATTCACCAGGGTGTCCGCTACGGCCTCGAAGCCGAGGTGCTGCTGGAGCAGTCCAGCCCTTACCAGAGGGTCACGATCATCGAGAGCCGGCGCTATGGCAAGGGGCTGCTGCTCGATGGCTGCTGGATGACGGCCGAGCGCCAGGAGCGTCACTACCACGAGCCGCTGGTGCATCCGGCCCTCTGTGCCGCCGCCAGCCTCGAGCGGGTGCTGGTGATCGGCGGTGGCGACGGTGGCACGGCGCGGGAGTGCCTGCGCCACCCAGGCGTGCGCCACCTCGATCTGGTGGAGATCGACGGGCTGGTGGTGGAGTGCGCCCAGCGTTATCTGCCCTCCCTCGGTGGCGGCTGCTGGGACGACCCCCGCTTTCAGCTCACGGTGGGGGATGGCATCGCCTGGGTGTCGGCGGCTGCCGCCGCCAGCTACGACGTGGTGATCGTCGACGGCTCTGACCCCGCAGGCCCCGCTGAGGGCCTGTTCAATCGGGCCTTCTTCCAGCAGTGCCGACGCCTGCTGCGGCCCGGAGGGGTGTTCGCCACCCAGAGCGAATCCCCGGAGGCCTTCCGCGAGGTGCACCTGGCCACCGTGCGGCTGCTGCGGGAGGTGTTCGGCCACGCCGATCCGCTCTATGGCTGGGTGCCGATGTACCCCAGCGGCTGGTGGAGCTGGACCTTCGCGGCCGTCGACGGCCCCCGCTATCTGGAGCCCAGGCCCGAGCGGGCCGAGGCGGTGGCGGCCGGCTGTGAGATCTGGTCGCCCCGCTGGCAGCGCGGTGCCTTCGAGGCCATTCCGGCCGGCATCGAGCGGGCCCTTGACCACCCCCAGGCCTGAGCCGATGGCTGTTTCCGCTGCACTGGATCGTCTCGAGTCCGACCTGTTCGATCGCGATGGCGCCATCTTCATGGGATCGCGGCGCGACCCCGAGGGTTGCCGGGTGGCCCTCTTCGGGGTGCCCTACGACGGCACCACCTCCTTCAGGCCGGGCACCCGCTTCGGGCCGGCGGCGATCCGGGAGGTGAGCAGCGGGCTGGAAACCTACGACCCCCAGCTGGATCTCGATCTCGACGACCTCGCCTTCGCGGATCTTGGGGCGGTGGCCATTCCCTTCGGTGCGCCCGAGCCGGTGGTGGACGCTGTCGGAGAGGCCACCAGTGCGGTGCTGGAGCTGGGGCTGCGGCCACTGATGCTCGGCGGTGAGCACTCGATCAGCAGTGGCGCGGTAGCCGCCGTGGCCGCCCGCCATCCCGACCTGGTCCTGGTGCAGCTCGATGCCCACGCCGATCTGCGCCAGAGCTGGCTGGGGGCACGACACAGCCACGCCTGTGCGATGCGCCGCTGCCTGGAGGTGCTCCCCTCCGGCGATCTGCTCCAGGTGGCGATCCGCAGCGGCACCCGCGAGGAGTTCGAGGAGCTGCGCCGTAGTGGCCGGCTGGTGGGGCAGGGCCCGGGCCTGTCGCTGCAGCCCGAGCGGCTGCAGGCGGAGCTCGCTGCAGCCCTCGCGCCCCTGCGGGGCCGGCCGATCTACCTCACCGTCGACCTCGACTGGTTCGATCCAGCCGTGCTGCCCGGCACCGGCACCCCCGAGCCCGGGGGCTACCACTGGGGCCACTTCGCGGGGCTGCTGGAGGAACTGCGCCACCACCGGCTGGTGGCGGCCGATGTGGTCGAACTCGCCCCCGGCCTGGATCCCACTGGCGTGAGCGCGGTGCTGGCGGCGAAGGTGACCCGCAGCCTGCTGCTGCTGCTGGGCCAGGCTCAGTAGGAGTAGGAGCCGCTGGACCGTTGCTCCCGCAGCCGTTCGTGCTGCTGCCCGATCAGCACCACCGCCAGCGTGGGGTGGTTGTGCAGCAGGTTGAGGAAGTTCAATCGCTCCAGCTTCACCAGTTCCACCGGGGTGCGGGCGATGGCCTCGTTGCGGAAGTAGCCGCCGCGCCAGGCGATGTCTTCGTAGCTGAACAGCTCGCCGTGGCGGTAGCAGAGGCGATTTCTGGAGGCGTCGATCAGTTCGACGATGCCCTTGCGGACTCCGTAGATGGCGCGGGCGAGATCACCTGGGTGAAAGATATGGGAGCCCGTGGGCAGGGTGAGGGTCTCTCCGTCCACCTGGGACGCCATCAGTTCAACCGGCGTTGCGGGTGCGAGTGCAACCAATCAACTACCTCCATTCAGGGATCAAAGAGCTCAGCATGGCGTGCGCTGCGCTGTTCAGTTGGCTATGTGGATGACACGATGCGGCGAAAATGCAGCGAAATCAATCCACGCCCGGCTGAAGCTCAGCTGGCGGCCACCAGCAGGTCGGTGAGAGCGAGCTGGCGGTTGGCAGGTATCGGTATCGCCACCTGGGAGTGGTCGACGCTGGGCAAGCGGGGCGGACGAGGGGTCCAGTGGTGGCACCAGAGATCCGCGGCCAGTTCGGGGTGGATCGCCAGCCGTCGCATCTGGCACCAGCTTTGCTCCGCGCCGAAGGACTCCTCGGGAGCGTGGCAGTGGTTGCAGCTACGACAGTTCGGGCGCTGGCCCATGGGCGCGACCCATTCAGGGCACTCAAGGTAAGGACCTTCCCTTGATCAGGCCAGGGGAAAAACCGAACCTGCCGGAAGTCTTCGGTATTGCCTGGCGTCCATAGGATCCCCGCCAGCAGACGCGACAGCTCATCCCATGGCGGACTCCCTGAAGCGAACGCCTCTGCATGGGGCCTGCCGCGACGCTGGCGCCCGACTGGTGCCCTTCGAGGGCTGGGAGATGCCCGTGCAGTTCCAGGGCCTGGTGCAGGAACACAAGGCCGTGCGTCAGGCCTGCGGCGTCTTCGACATCTCCCACATGGGTGTGCTGCGCCTGCGGGGTGATGGCGCCAAGGACGCCCTGCAGGCTCTGGTGCCCAGCGATCTGTTCCGGATTGGCCCGGGTGAGGCCACCTACACCGTGCTGCTCAACGAGGCCGGCGGCATCCGCGACGATCTGATCGTCTACGACCTCGGCCGGCCTGAAGACGACGAAGGCCCAGCTGATGAAGTGCTGCTGATCATCAACGCCGGCTGCGCCGAGGCCGACACCGCCTGGCTGCGCAGCCAGCTGGAGCCCTCTGGTCTGGTGATCACCGACCGCAAGGCCGATGGGGTGCTGCTGGCCCTGCAGGGCCCCGAGGCGATCGCCCGGCTGGAGGCTCTGGCCGCAACCGATCTGGGCGGCTTGCCCCGCTTCGGGCACCGCAGCATCCAGCTGGCCGGCACCGCGGCGGCGGAAGCCGCCGGCGCCACCGCTTTCGTGGCCCGCACCGGCTACACCGGCGAAGACGGCGTGGAGCTGCTGCTGGATCGCGCCGCCGGCAAGGCCCTCTGGGCCCAGCTGCTGGCGGAGGGGGTGACCCCCTGCGGCCTCGGTGCCCGCGACACCCTGCGCCTGGAGGCGGCCATGCACCTCTATGGCAGCGACATGAACAGCACCACCACTCCTCTGGAGGCCTCCCTGGGCTGGCTGGTGCACCTGGAGATGCCGGCGGCGTTCATCGGCCGGGAGGTGCTGGAGCGCCAGAGCGCCGAGGGGGTGAGCCGGCGCCTGGTGGGGCTGAAGCTGCAGGGCCGGGCGATTGCGCGCCATGGCTATCCGGTGCTGCGCGCTGGCCAGGTGGTGGGGGAGGTCACCAGCGGCACCTGGTCGCCCACCCTGGGGGAGGCGATCGCCCTGGCCTACGTGCCTGCCGACGCCACCCGGGTGGGCACCGAACTGGCGGTGGAGATCCGCGGAAAGGCGGAGCCCGCCGTGGTGGTGAAGCGGCCCTTTTACCGGCGCTAGTCTGGCCCGCTGAGGACTCTCATTCACCAGAACCGGTTTCCGGGATCCACGTCATATGCCCGCTCCGGGTCTGTCAATGACCTGGAGCGGCACTGCGCTTCCCCCATCAATTATCTAGATGAAGCCTACCTACGGAAAGCCCTGCGAGTCGGGCTGGATGAACGTGGGAGCGGGCTACTGCAAGAAGAAAAACTTGGGAATCTTCTGATCTAAATCTGCTGATCTAGCGGAGCACAAACGAATAGCCTCTGTTGCTGCAGCGGCTGATCGGGAAGGTCTGGCTCTTCCGCGACATGCCGGCCCAGTACTCCACTCGCAGCCTGGTGTCCGCGTTGCCCATCTTGTTCAGGGTTGGGCTCGTGGTCCAGGTGGCTCCCGAGGCCAGGCTCCGATCGGGAGTGATTTTCGAGCGCCATTTCTGCGAGAGGGCATCCCAGTAGTCGAGATCAACGATGCGGATCTTGCGGCCCGTGTTGTTGCGCACGCGCAGGTTAATGCGGCAATCGGATCGCGTTTCGGGATTGCGGGCCTTGAGGGTGTGGCTGAACACCTTGTTGTCGGTGCAGGGGCCGCTGCCGAAGCTGGGCGAGTAATAGGTGGTGGGCTTGAGCAGGCCGGTGAGTTTGTATTTCACCCGCAGCTTGGTGTCCTTCTCTCCCACCTTCTCCAGGGTCGAGGTCTTGCTCCACAACTCGCCAGGAGAGAGCTGCTTGTTGATGGTGGGCTCCGAGCGCCAGATCTTCGACACCGGATCCCAGTAATCCAGATCCAGCACAGTGATGGCCTGGCCGGTGCCGTTGCGCAGCCGTGCCGTGATGTCACGGCAGGCGGGCCTCGACTCCTTGTAGATGCGGGTGCGGATGTTGTACTTCGAGCCCAGATTGGCCCCCAGCCCTGCCCCCACACTCACCTGGAACCCCTTGGGGAGACCCACCCTGTCGCGCAGGGCCCGCCAGCGCTCGGTGACGACCGCAGCTCCGGCCCCCACGCCGATGTCGCCCGACACCATGAAGGCGCTGTATTTCGAGAGGCCCGGGCTGGAGGGACCCACATTCACTCCCGCGATCACATCGCCACCATTGAATCCCTCGGCGCCTGCCCCCGACATGCCGCTGAGATAGAGCCGCGGCGGGTCGGAGCCGTTGAGGTCGAATATGAAGCCGCCATCGAAGCCGGCCCCGAGCAACGCCCCCGCGCTGGCCCCCAGCCCCACGTTCAGCGACTGGGGCGGCGAACTCGAACCGTCTTCCGCCACCAGCCGCATGGCCCGCAGGGAGCGCCGTGTCTCGGCAGTGATGCAGCGCTGGGCCACGTCGGCCGCCGCCGCTGAATCGCGCTTCCTGATCGCGGTGAGCAGGGCGTTGCGGTTGGCCGAGCGAGCGAAGCAGGTGCCGATGCCCTTGAGGGCGCTGATCAGAGGGTTGTTGCGCCGCGCAGTGGCCTCGAGGCTCTCCATGAGGGAATCGTCTGCGTCGCCTCCCGGTGTCTCGATGGGGGGCTCGTCGGGCCCCTCAGGCTCGCCCGGCTCTTCGGGCGGCTCAGGCTGCTCAGGAACCTCCTCCCAGTCGTCGCCATCGCCGCCGCCGGGAGGGGGGGATGGTTCGTAGATCGGAGGCCCGCCAGGAGTGCCGGGCAGTGCCAGCGCCTTCTCCTGGGCGAACCAGGCGGCGTTGTCGAGCTGCACCGGGGTGAGGGTGTAGCTCACGGGGAGCATCTGGCCCTGCACGGTCACCATCAGGTTGTCCTGGGTGTCCACCCGGGCGTTCCAGCGACCCAGCAGGGGCAGATCGTCGCCCTGATACAGCCCGGGGCCCGTAGGTGTGATGTTGCGGATCACCACCATGCCGGGCTGGATGTTCAGCACGACCATGTGGTTCCAGCCATCCAGGGCGAAGGCGCGGCCGGCCTGGATGCGGATGCGCTTCCCGTTGCTGCTGATCCTCCAGATTCCGTCCAGCGGCATCGGAGCCGTGGCGGGCACCGCCGTGCGGTTCGGCAGAAAGGCCGGGATCCCCAACCCCTGGGCCTGCGCTGCTGCCGGCAGAAGAACCACAGGGGCCGACAGCAGCGGCGTCAGCAGCAACGGCAGCCAGCGTCCCCCCCATGACCGCGCCAGCCTGGTCCGTCCAGGCAGTTTGGACATGCAGGCGGCGCGCACTCCCTGATGTCTAGCCGTGTGATCACCCATTGCCAACCCCATCCGATCCGGCTCCATCCCGTCAACCCCGGCCTGCCATGGCCGTCTGGTACGCCTGGAGATTGCAGCAGGGCATCCAGAAACGCCTGAAACCGAGCCTGGTGGTGAAAGCTTCTCCGCGGCACCCCCTGATCTGGCGGGCACGCCTGAGAGCCTCCCTGCGGGTGGGGAACATGTCCGCCCCAAGGCCCTGCGATGGCCCGCTGTTGCTGATTGACAGCGAGTAGGAGCCATCGTTGTCGCAGCGCTCGAATTTTTGCGAGCTGCCAGACACCGTGGAGCTCCACCGCGCCCCAGACGATGTTTGGCGGAGTGATTTGTAGTAAGGCTTCAGCTTGAACGCCTTGCCGCCAACATCGGCGAGATTCTCCTTGTAGGTGTAACTGGAGCCCGGCATGATTTTCTTGTTGGTCAGCTGTTCGGTGTCCCAGTCGTTGCTGTGGGGATCGTAGACACGCAGATAGCGGGCCTCGATCGGCAGGCTGGTGTTGTTCTGGATGGTGATGCGAACGTTCTTGCAGGTGTTGAACAGGGCAGCCTGGGCAGGAACGGAAACGCTGGTGAGTGAGGCCACGGCTGCGAGAGTCGCAGCCGCTGTGAAGGTGGCAAAGCGAGGAGTTTTCAGTGTGTTGGCCATGATTTTTTTGTGGGAAGACTCGGCTTTTGACCGATGTCCACAACGTAAATGCGGTGCCGCTGTCCACGAAATGGGGTGTTCACCCCATTTCGTGGACACCCTGCTGTGATCGATGGAGGCAGAACAGAATGGGCGCAGATAGTGTCATCCACCGCTACACCCATGACCAGAACAAATGGGTTGTTTGCGCTCATCGTTCTGCTGCTCGGCCTGCCCCATGGAGCCGAGGCTGGCGAACCCGGGGCGAGCCTCGCCGATGCCGCGCCGCCAGCCATCGCCAGCTGCGTGCTGGAGGATCCCGGCCGCACCAAGCCGCTGCAGATCCTGGAGGGCGGCATGGTTCTGGCCACCCATCCCTGCAGCGGTGGCCTCTATCTGCTCCCGCCTGGTGAGGATGCAGGGGGCCCCCGGGCGATGGTCCGGGCCATCCCCCTGAATCAGGGTTGGCGGCTGTATGCGCTGATCGGGGCTTCCTGGGCAGGAGGCGATGCGATCGAGGTGTGTGGCCGCTTCATCACCGGGATCGGCCCCAGCGGCGCCACACCGTTCACCGCCAGGATCCTGGCCCTGCGCCAGGCCGGAGGCTGGCAGACGCAGCAGCCCGTCCTGGCCGACGAGATGGCCAGCCAGGGCAACGGCGGTGATGGGGCCTGTGCAGCCCGGTTTCAGGAGGCGGCCTGATGGCGCGGCAACGCCACGATCACCGAGGTGCCACGGCCGGGCAAGGAATGCAACTCGAACGGCATGCCATGGGCCTGGCACAACGCCTGCACGATGCCGAGCCCGAGGCCCTCGCCTTCTGAGTTCGTGCCCTTGCAGCCGGGCTGCATCACCCGGGCGAGGGTGTTCGGGTCCATGCCCACGCCGTCGTCATGCACGCGGAAAAGCACCCTGTCGCCACGGGGCATGAAACCCACCAGAAGGCGTGACGGCGCCGCATGGGCCAGGGAATTGGCGATCAGGTTGGCCATGATCCGCATCGCGGCCAGCGGCTCCACCCGGATGCTGCTGGGCGGGCAGACGATGCGCAGGCGCACCCCCTGCTGGGCAGCCTGACCCGCGAACATCTGCTCAAGGGTGCGCGCAAACATCCCACTGGCCACCAGCTCAGGCCCGCCCGCGGGGGATTGCGAGGCCCCGTCGCCCATGGCCTCGGCCTCGGGATCCTGGGTATAGGCCCTGGCCAGACTGGCCACATAGTCCACGGCCCGTGAGAGCCTGTCGGCTTCCTGGTCATGACCCGCCCGCTGCAGCTGATCCACCGCGTGCCGCAAGGCCGCCACTGGCTGTCGGAGATCATGCGACACGGTCTGCAATTTCGAGCGGTGCCGTGTGGCGACGGACACGGCCTTCTGGTAGTCCGCCTCCGCCTCGGCCAGGGCCAGCTTCAGCCGGGCCTCGTTGCGCTCGGCCAGCAGGGTCTGCCGTTCGGCGCGGGCCTTCTCCCGTGTGGTGGCCAGCACCTGCCAGATCACGATCGCCAGGGAAAACGCCGCCGAGAGGAGAAGGGTGAAGCGGTTCAGCTGGTTGAAGACAGGCTGGGGCCACCCAGCACCGCCCCAGTGACTCAGCTGCACCGCCGTGGCGAAACCGCCCACTACCACCGGGAAGGCCCGAGTCAGCCGCCGCTGCCGGGGATCACGGATCGACCAGGTGAGCGGCGGCAGCACCTGAGCGAACAGCATCACCAAAAACAGGCCCTTCAGTGGCATCCACATCGTGACCAGTGAGATCCGCTGCAACCACAGCGCACTGCTGAGGGGCAGCAGGGCGGTGAGCAGGGCCAGCCAGGCGAAGACCGGCCGCAGCCGCGTGAAACGGTGAGAGCCTTCGATGCGCAGAACCACCACCAGATAGCCGAAGGCCGTGGAGAGCGACACGCACAGATAAGGCACCACCCAGAGCACGAAATCCCCGCCCCCAAGGAGGTGGGCCAGGGTGCCATCGATGCTCGCCACGCTGAGCAGCAACAACAGGGAGAACAGCACATACACCAGCCACTGCAGCTGCTGGCAGGCCGTGATGATGGCGGCGGAAAGGGCGATGGCGGTGATCAGAAAGGTGTAGAAAACGCCATCGGCGATCCCCGGCACATAGCCCGGCGTCAGGGCCTGGGCCGCACCGGCGCCCAGCAGAATCACGCCCGCCACGCCGCCGCCCAGCAGGATGGCCACCGGGACTCTGGCGCGCTTGCTGCAAGAGGTGTCCATGCGCGTTCCGGGCGGAATCACGGCCTGCCCATTCTCCTGAGCCGAGACCCCGGGGCCCATGGGGTGTTCACCCCAACGCGTTAGTGGCGGGATCGATCAGCCCCTCGCTGAGGGCCCGCGCCATCAACTGCACCACCGAGTGGGCCTCAAGCTTGCTCATCACGCTGGCACGGTGTTTCTCCACCGTCTTGGGGCTGATGTAGAGCTCGGCGGCGATCTCCTTGTTCGACTTGCCGGCGACGAGCCTGTTCAGCACCTGACGTTCCCGGTCGGTGAGGGTGCCGCTCTGCTGGCCGAGCCGGATCAGCTCGGTGAACTCCGGCGCCACATAACGGCCGCCGCTCAGCAGAAGTGGAAACTTCGCCACCATGGCGCTGGGAGGATTGGCCTTGCTGAACAGGCCGTCGGCCCCCGCCTCCACAAGGCCGGCCAGGGTGCCGGCTGAGGCGATCCCGGTGAAGACGGCGATGCGGGTGCTCGGACTCCACTGCCGCAGATCGCGGATGATCTCGGCCCCGGTGCCGAGGGGCATCGCGACATCAAGGACCAGAAGATCGGGCCGGTGATTCTTCACGGCCGCAACGGTCTCCAGCCCGTTCTCCGCCGTGGCGATCACGTTGTACTGAATCTCCGGACCCTCCGTGCCGCTGACCAGCAGATCACGAATCGCGTCACGGATGATGGCGTGATCATCGGCAATGATCACCGAGACGATCGATCCGGCCAGCTCGGGATTCAGCATCCGTTCCGTTGATGGTCTGGGATTGATGGTCTGAAGGTTGGTGTGCGCCGTGCAGCAGCAGTTGGGGTGAACACCCCATGGCGGAACGTCCGCCGGACGCGAAGAGTGAGGCAATCACCCTACCGAAACCCGTGAAAACCCTGATGCAGCGGTTCATCGTGCTGCTCTGCCTTCTGCTCTCTGTCCCATCGGCTCGCGCTGATGAGGCCCTGCGCCTGCGGCAGCGCACCTCCATCAATCAGATCGGTCCGCGACTGCTGGCTTCCCATCTGCGCCACAACGGCATGGCCAACTCGATGGTGTCCGGGCCCTCACTGTTCTATGCGCTGAGCGTGCTCGCCCTGGGTGCCGATGGTGCCTCGCGCAACCTGCTGCGCTCGCAGCTGCTCAGCGATCCACGGGCGGAAACCAGCGTGGCCGACATCGCCGGGCCACTGGCGAAGCAATTCAGCACGGCGGTGACCTCCGGGGAAACCGGCGGCAGCTTCCGCCTCAGCCAGGGGCTCTGGTCCACAAACGGCGCCAACAACAGCCAACCCTTCCTGCTCAAGCAGGAGTTCGTGCTGGCGGCGCAGACCCACTACGGCGCCAGCCACCGGGTGATCGACTTCGAGGCCGCCGGCGCCGCGCAGGCCATCAACAGCTGGGCTGAGCAAAAGACCAAAGGGCTGATCCCTTCGGTCATTGACGACCCCACCCTGGCGAAACTCCGCTGGGTGATCCTGAACACCGCGCTGTTCGAAGGAGGCTGGGGAACGGCGATGCAGCGGGTGGCCCCGGGCGGGGCCTACCGCTTCGTGACGCTCGACGGCCGACACCAGGCCGCCCGATCGATACGCAGCGCGAGGTATTCAGCACAGATAGTGGACCTGGAGGATGGCAGCGTGGCCTTCCAGCTCCCCTTCGCTGGCGGGGAGTATGCCTTCCTCGTGCATGTGCCCGCGGCAGGGCAGAAGCACATCGACCGGTGGTTGCTGGAAGCGGCGATTCCAGCCCTGCCCGAAACAACCCAGCGGATGTTCAGCAGCAACGGTGCCCGGCAGCCGCTGATAGTCCAGCTGCCCAGCTTCAGCTTCAGCGATGGAGTGAGCATGGTGGCTGGATCGCCCATCGCGGCCGATCTGGGGCTGGCCCCTCTGTTTGACAGGACCGTCAACCTGAACCGGCTCTCGGAACAGCCCAGCCAGGTGGGTCTCGTTCGGCACCACAGCCGCATCGAGCTGAACGAGAACGGGGTGAGGGCCGCCGCCGCCACCCTGATCGGCGGGATCAGCAGAACCTCAATCGGCCCGGTATCTCCCACCCGGCTGATTGTGGTGAACCGGCCGTTCGTCTTCGCGATCGTGGCGCGGGCCTCCCAGACGGTGCTGTTCAACGGGGTGCTGGTGGTACCGCCGCCCGTGCCGGCAGATCTTTCCACCCCCTTACCCAGGCAACGCCAAGTTTGCCGGAGCCAGGCCAGAAGTTGATCATCTCGCCGGGCTTGAGCCGAAACACCTCAAACACCCCCTCAAGGCTCCAGTGGCCCGGAAGGTCGAGGGCGGCCACGTGGGCCTTGAGCACATCCAGCGAACCGGGAAAGTGCATGGAGCAGCAACACAGCAAGCCCCCTGCATGCAGGCCCATCCGGGCTGCGCCGGCTGCGGCAGGCCAGGGGCAGCCCCACCGGGTGGGAAAATCGCCGATTGCTCAGGGATTCACAGCATGCGCAGCCACGGGTGCGGCGACCTGCGTCAGGACGTCACCGGAGAGGAGGTGCAGCTCTGCGGCTGGGTCGACCGCAGCCGTGACCACGGCGGGGTGATCTTCATCGACCTGCGCGACCGCAGCGGCACGGTGCAAGTGACGGTGGACCCCGATCTGGGGGCCGAGGCCTTTGCCGTGGCCGAGCACCTGCGCAACGAGACCGTGATCCAGGTGGCTGGGCGGGTGCGGGCCAGGCCAGCGGAATCGATCAACACGAAACTGGCCACCGGCGGCCTGGAGGTGCTGGCCAGCGCCATCACGGTGCTGAACAGCGTCAAGGGAAACCTGCCCTTCCCCGTGTCGGTGCACGACGAGGAGAACACCCGCGAGGAGCTGCGGCTGCGTCACCGCTACCTGGATCTGCGCCGCGAGCGCATGAACGGCAACCTGCGTCTGCGGGCCCGCACGATCCAGGCGGCCCGCCGCTTCCTCGAAGACCAGGGCTTCATCGAGGTGGAAACCCCCGTGCTGACCCGCTCCACCCCCGAGGGCGCCCGCGACTATCTGGTGCCGTCGCGGGTGTGCGGCGGCGAGTGGTTCGCCCTGCCCCAGTCGCCGCAGCTGTTCAAGCAGCTGCTGATGGTGGGCGGCCTGGAGCGCTACTACCAGGTGGCGCGCTGCTTCCGCGACGAGGATCTGCGGGCCGACCGCCAGCCGGAGTTCACCCAGCTCGACATCCAGATGTGCTTCATGGGCCAGGAGGAGATCCTGAAGCTCAACGAAGCGCTGATCGCCGCGATCTCTAAGGCCGCCCGAGGGGTCGAGCTGCCCCGGCCCTTTCCCCGCCTCAGCTGGCACGAGGCGATGGATCGCTACGGCACCGACCGGCCCGACACGCGCTATGGCATGGAGCTCACCAACGTGAGCGACCTGGTGGCCGGCATGGGCTTCAAGGTGTTCTCCGGGGCCGTGGCCGCCGGCGGTTCGGTGAAGTGCATCGCCGTACCCGGAGGCAATGAGGCCCTGTCCAACGTGCGCATCAAGCCCGGTGGTGATGTCTTCAGCGAGGCCCAGGCGGCGGGGGCCGGGGGGCTGGCCTTCATCCGCGTGCGTGAGGGCGGCGAGATCGACACGATCGGTGCCATCAAGGACAACCTCAGCGCCGCCACCAAAGCCGAGCTGCTGGAGCGCACCGGCGCGGTGCCCGGCACCCTGCTTCTGTTCGGCGCCGGCGACACCGCCACGGTGAACAAGGCCCTCGACCGGGTGCGCCAGTACCTGGCCCGCGAGCTGGGCCTGGTGCCGGCTGATCGCGACAACGACACCTGGAACTTCCTCTGGGTGGTGGACTTCCCGATGTTCGAGTTCAACGCCGGCGAGAACCGCCTCGAGGCGCTGCACCATCCCTTCTGCGCCCCCAACCCAGACGATCTGGGCAACGATCCCGCCCAGTGGGCCGAGACCCTGCCCACAGCCCGCGCCCAGGCCTACGACCTGGTGCTGAACGGCCTGGAGCTGGGTGGCGGCTCCCTGCGCATCCATGACTCGGCCCTGCAGCGCCAGGTGCTGCAGACCATCGGCCTGCCCCTGGAGGAGGCCGAGCGCCAGTTCGGCTTCCTGATGGAGGCCCTCGACCTGGGTGCCCCTCCCCACGGCGGCCTGGCCTTCGGGGTCGATCGCATGGTGATGCTGCTGGCCGGCGAGGAGTCGATCCGAGACACGATCGCCTTCCCGAAAACCCAGCAGGCCCGCTGCCTGCTCACCCAGGCCCCCGCCGGCGTGGCCCCCCAGCAACTGGAGGATCTGCACGTGGCCAGCACCTGGGTGGAGCCGGAATGAGCGACACGAGACCCGGCTGATCCTGAAGAGAAACCTTCTGTTTCGCGCTGCTTTTATGTGGCAACCCGATGGTGAAGGAGCTTCAGATCAAGGTTCGTGTCCTCAGGGTCAACACCAGTGCTTCAAGGCAGCCCAGAACCCGAGGTAGAGGTTGAGCTCGATGCCGGTCCCGACAGCGTCACGGCGTCCTCCGGCCGGGCCGTCCGGGGCCGCTCCCCCCTGCCCAGCCGTGCCAGTGCCGATCTGGTCCGGCTCTACCTCCAGGACATCGGCCGGGTGGACATGCTCAACCAGGAGGAGGAGCTGCTCCTGGCCCGTCAGGTGCAGGCCCGTGAGGCGCTGCTGAGTCAGCGGCTGGAGCAGGCCACTGAGCTGCCGATCCTGCAGGCCATGGTTGAACTGGAAGTGGTGCGCCAGCGGCTGGCCAGCCGCCTCACCCACCAGCCGTCCCATGGCCAGTGGGCGGAAGCCTGCGACCTGCCCGTGGCCGAGTTGCGCCGCCTCCTTCAGGAGGGCCACAGAACCTGGGCCGCTTGCCTGGATCTCAGCCTCAGCGACCTCCAGCAACGGCTGCTGCGCGGCCGCCGGGCCCGCGACCGCATGATCCAGGCCAACCTGCGCCTGGTGGTGGCGGTGGCCAAGAAGTATCAGAAGCGGGGCGTGGAACTGCTCGATCTGGTTCAGGAGGGCACCCTCGGCCTGGAGCGGGCGGTGGAGAAGTACGACCCCACCCGCGGCTTCCGCTTCAGCACCTACGCCTACTGGTGGATTCGCCAGGGCGTCACCCGGGCGATCGCCACCCAGAGCCGCACGATCCGCCTGCCGGTGCACGTCACCGAGAAGCTCAACCGCATCAAGAAGGCCCAGCGCCAGTTCGCCAGCGACCATGGCCGCACCGCCAGCCTCGCCGAGCTGGCCGAGGCCCTGCAGTGGAGCGAGGAGGCCGTGCGTCTCACCCTGCTGCGGGTGCCCCGCTCGATCTCCCTGGAGGCCAAGGTGGGTCGCGATCAGGACACCCCCCTGGGGGACCTGCTGGAGGCCACCAGCGACACCCCCGAGCAGAGCCTCACCCGCCAGCAGCTGCACAGTGACCTCGACGCCCTGCTCGATGAACTCAGCGAGCGGGAGGCCGAGGTGATTCGCCTGCGCTTCGGCCTGGCTGACGACACTCCCCGCACCCTGGCCCAGATCGGCGAGGGAATGCAGCTCTCACGGGAGCGGGTGCGCCAGATCGAAACCCGGGCCCTGCACAAGCTGCGCCAGCCGGCCCGGCGCTGCCGCGTGCACGACTACCTCGCCAGCCTCGACGGCTGAGGCCACCCCTGCGCAGGCCATTCGGGAAGCCCCCCTGGACGCCAGTCCCGGCGTTGGGCTAAACCGAATTCATTCCGCCTTGGTCCTGTGAGCAACGTCCCCGCCATCAACGCCCCTCCGATCGACATCGGCATCTCCGATGATCAGCGCCAGCAGATCGCGGCCGGTCTCGGCCGGGTGCTGGCCGACAGCTACGTTCTCTACGGCAAGACCCACGGCTTCCACTGGAACGTGACCGGGCCGATGTTCAACACGCTCCACCTGATGTTCATGGAGCAGTACACCGAGCTCTGGATGGCCCTCGATGTGATCGCCGAGCGGATCCGGGCCCTGGGCTGTCCGGCCCCCTTCGGCGGCGCCCGCTTCGCGGCCCTGTCCTCGATTCCTGAAACCCAGGGTCAGCCCCCGGCTCTGGAGATGGTGCGAGAGCTGGTGATGGGCCATGAAGCCGTGGCCCGCACCGCCCGCAGCCTCTTCCCCCTGGTGGCGGAAGCCGGTGATGAGCCCACCTCCGACCTGCTCACCCAGCGGCTGCAGATCCACGAGAAGACCGCCTGGATGCTGCGCAGCCTGCTCGACGCCTGAGCGAGCAGGCTCGATAGATTGATGTGTCCGCCCATGCCCGCCCTCCGACCATGCCGAAATTCGTCTTCGTCACCGGCGGTGTGGTCTCGAGCATCGGCAAGGGGATTGTGGCGGCGAGCCTGGGGCGGCTGCTCAAATCCCGGGGCTACAGCGTTTCGATCCTCAAGCTCGATCCCTATCTGAATGTGGATCCGGGCACGATGAGCCCGTATCAGCACGGCGAGGTGTTCGTCACCCAGGACGGCGCCGAGACCGACCTCGACCTGGGCCACTACGAGCGCTTCACCGACACCGCCATGTCACGCCTCAACAGCGTGACCACCGGCTCGATCTACCAGGCGGTGATCAACAAGGAACGCCGCGGTGATTACAACGGCGGCACGGTGCAGGTGATCCCCCACATCACCGGCGAGATCCGCGAGCGCATCCACCGGGTGGCCGCCGACAGCGGCGTGGATGTGGTCATCACCGAAATCGGCGGCACCGTGGGTGACATCGAATCACTGCCGTTCCTGGAGGCCATCCGTGAGTTCCGCGGGGATGTGGGCCGGCACGATCTGGCCTACGTCCACGTCACCCTGCTGCCCTACATCGGCACCTCCGGGGAGATCAAGACCAAGCCCACCCAGCACTCTGTCAAGGAGCTGCGCTCGATCGGCATCCAGCCCGATCTGCTGGTCTGCCGCTGCGACCGGCCGATCAGCGAGGAGCTCAAGGCCAAGATCGGCGGCTTCTGCGGCGTCCAGCGCGAAGCGGTGATCGCGGCCCGCGATGCCGACAGCATCTACGCGGTGCCGATTGCCCTGGAGCGGGAGGGGCTCTGCC
Source organism: Synechococcus sp. EJ6-Ellesmere (assembly GCF_024345875.1). Classification (NCBI taxonomy): domain Bacteria; kingdom Bacillati; phylum Cyanobacteriota; class Cyanophyceae; order Synechococcales; family Synechococcaceae; genus Synechococcus; species Synechococcus sp. EJ6-Ellesmere. The sequence goes on along the minus strand of NZ_JAGQBY010000016.1, from coordinate 13,175 downwards.
GTCAGGTGCTGGATGTGCTGGGCCTGGAGGATCGCGACAGTGACATGGAGCGCTGGGAGGCCCTGGTGCAGAAACTGCGCAACCCCGGTGCGGCGGTGAAGGTGGCGCTGGTGGGCAAGTACGTGCAGCTCAACGACGCCTACCTCTCGGTGGTGGAGGCCCTGCGCCACGCCTGCATCGACCGGGATGCCAGCCTCGACCTGCACTGGATCTCCGCCGAGCAGATCGAGACCCAGGGCGCCGAGGCCCTTCTGCGTGGCATGGACGCGGTGGTGGTGCCGGGCGGGTTCGGTCACCGGGGCGTGGACGGGAAGGTGGCGGCGATCCGCTGGGCCCGGGAGGAGCGTGTGCCCTTCCTCGGGCTCTGCCTGGGCATGCAGTGCGCCGTGATCGAGTGGGCGCGCAACCTGGCCGGTCTGGCGGGCGCCACCAGCGCTGAACTGGACCCCGACAGCCCCCACCCCGTGATCCACCTGCTGCCGGAGCAGCAGGACGTGATCGACCTGGGCGGCACCATGCGCCTGGGGGTCTATCCCTGCCGGCTGGCGGCGGGCACCATGGCCGCCAGCCTGTATGGGGAGGAGGTGGTCTACGAGCGGCACCGCCACCGCTACGAGTTCAACAATGCCTACCGCAACCTCTTCCAGGCGGGCGGCTACACCATCAGCGGCACCTCACCCGATGGCCGGCTGGTGGAGCTGATCGAGCGTGAGGACCACCCCTTCTTCGCGGCCTGCCAGTACCACCCGGAATTCCTGTCGCGGCCAGGTAAGCCCCATCCCCTCTTCCGCGGACTGATCGCGGCGGCGCAGCGACAGGAGGTGGAGGCCGTGTCCCAGGAGATACCCGTGCGGGCGTAACCGCTGCGTGAACCGCCTGATTGGTGAGGGTCAACCCGCTTGCTGGCTGCCCAGTAAGCTGGTTAGCCAGCAAGCAAGGAGGAAGGATGAAAACGACCTTGGACCTGCCGGACCATCTTGTGCGCCAGGCCAAGCAGCGGGCCCTGCAGCAGGGCCTCACGCTCAAGGAGCTAGTGGCTGGCTACATCAGTCAGGGGCTCCATGGCGGCGCATCAGGGTCTGTGCCCCCCACCAGCGATGGGGTGACAGTGGATGGAATGGGACTTCCGGTGTTCCGCTGTGATCCCTCCGGCGGCAAAGCGGGGATCGATCTGGCAGCGTCATTGCAACTTGAGCAGGATTGCCTGGAGCAGGAGGACCGCCGCCGTGCCGGCCTCCCTGCTTGATGTGAATGTGTGGCTGGCGGCGGCCTTCGAAGCCCATCCAGCCCATCGCACCGCCCAGGCGGTGCTGCTTGAGGCCACCCCCGCTACACCAGTCCTGCTCTGCCGTGCCACCCAGCAGAGTTTTCTGCGGCTGGCGTCCACCCCAGCGATCTTCACGGCCTACCAGAGCGCGGCGATCACGAACCTGGATGCTCTGGCTGCCCTTCAGTCTTTTCAGGCCCTGCCTCAGGTGGACCTGATGGACGAGCCGATCGGAATCGAATCGCTCTGGTGGCGGTTGGCGGGGCTCGCTGAGGCCGCACCAAAAAGGTGGATGGACGCCTACCTGGCGGCTTTCGCGATCACCGGCTCCACCCGGATGGTCACGCTGGATCAGGATTTCCGGCAGTTCCTCGGGGCGGGGCTCGAGCTGGAGCTCCTGCAGGCCGACGTCCGCAGCGGGGGTTGAGCGGAGCTGCTGTCTCGATCAGATCAAGGCTGCTGTCGGCGGTACAGCCTTGCGTTGTGCCGCTGAGCGTCCGCTCTCCGCTTCCTAAAGTGATGCGTTGTCGTGCCGTGGCCGTGCCCCCAGCCGGACTCCCGGTGGTGGAAACCTTCCACTCCCTGCAGGGTGAGGGAGTGCACGCTGGTCGCAGCGCCTTCTTCATCCGGCTGGCCGGCTGCTCGGTGGGCTGCAGCTGGTGTGACACCAAGCACTCCTGGCCGGCGGACGCCCATCCCCTCTGTCGCTTCCAGGATCTGGCGGCGAGCGCCGCCTTGGCGGCAGCCGAGGGTGCTGCCTTCGTGGTGATCACCGGTGGTGAACCCCTGCATCAAAACCTCGATTCGCTCTGTGAGGCCCTGCGGCAAGGATCCGGCGCCGGCCCCTCGCCGCTCCCCCTGCACCTGGAAACCAGCGGCGTCGACCCGCTCAGCGGCCGCTTTGAATGGATCACCCTCTCGCCCAAGCGCCACCGGCCGCCCACTGCTGAGCTGCTGGCCGCCTGCCATGAGCTCAAGGTGGTGATCCACGAGATCGCTGATCTGGCCTTCGCTGAGACGATGGCTGCCGCCGTGCGCTCCGCCCGCCCGGTGGAGGGAGCGCTGCCCCAGCTGTTGCTGCAACCTTCCTGGGGGAGCGCGGCGGGTCAGGAACTGGCGGTCCAGCACGTGCGGCGCAATCCGGCCTGGCGCCTCAGCCTGCAGAGCCACAAATGGCTGGGCGTTCGCTGAAGGCCGGCCCCAGCCATCCCGCAAACTGTGAGCGAGTGAGCAACGCGGGCGTGGACAAGCTGCAGAGCCTTCGGGGCATGGTCGATCTGCTTCCTGAGCAGATGCCGCTGTGGCAGCACGTGGAAGCCCTGGCCCGCTCGCAGTTCCGGCGGGCTGGTCTGAGGGAGATCCGCACGCCGTTGCTGGAGGTCACCGAGCTGTTTGCCCGCGGCATCGGCGAAGCCACCGATGTGGTGGGCAAGGAGATGTACACCTTCCAGGACCGTGGGGAGCGCAGCTGCACCCTGCGACCCGAGGGCACCGCCTCGGTGGTGCGCGCCGCCCTCCAGCATGGCCTGCTCAGTCAGGGGCCCCAGCGCCTCTGGTACACGGGGCCGATGTTCCGCTACGAGCGTCCCCAGGCCGGGCGGCAGCGCCAGTTCCACCAGGTGGGGATCGAGTGTCTGGGATTTGCCGACCCCCGCAGCGATGCGGAGGCGATCGCGATCGCCTGGGACCTGCTCAGCGAGCTTGGGGTCAGCGGACTGGCGCTGGAGCTCAATTCCCTCGGCGATCCCACCGACCGTGCCGCCTACCGCACGGCCTTGGTCGCCTGGCTGGAGGAGCGCCGCGAGCTGCTCGATGCGGAGTCCAGGGAGCGGATCAGCACCAATCCCCTGCGCATCCTCGACAGCAAGAACGCCGAGACCCAGGCCGTGCTGGCTGAGGCACCGCTGCTGATCGACAGCCTGAGCGACGCCAGCCGCGAGCGCTTCGAGGCGGTGCGCCGCTGCCTCGAGGCGCTGGAGATTCCTTACCAGCTCAACCCCCGACTGGTGCGGGGCCTCGACTACTACACCCACACGGCCTTCGAGATCACCAGCAGCCAGCTCGGGGCCCAGGGCACCGTCTGCGGCGGCGGTCGTTACGACGGCCTGATCGAGCAACTGGGCGGGGCTCCCACGGCGGCGATCGGCTGGGCGATCGGCCTGGAGCGGCTGGTGTTGCTGTGCGCCAAACGGGACGCCGCAGAGGGAGCGCTCCCTACGGTGCCGGATGTGTACGTGGTCAGCCGCGGCGAAGCGGCCGAACGCCAGGCGCTGGTGCTCTCCCGCCAGCTGCGCCAGGCCGGCCAGATGGTGGAGCTTGATCTCACCGGGTCCGCCTTCGGCAAGCAGCTCAAGCGGGCCGATCGCTGCGGGGCCCCCTGGGCGGTGGTGATCGGCGAGGGGGAAGCGGAGCAGGGGGTGGTGCTGCTCAAGAACCTGCGCCGCAGCGCTGATTCGCCTGAAGAGGAACGGTTGCGGCCAGTTGAACTTCTTAGGCGACTGCTTGGTCCACCTGCATGAGATGCTCTTCTGGTCCGAGTTCCACCCCACGTTCTGCCCCGTGATGACAGTCCGGACCATTTGCTGCATCGGCGCGGGCTATGTGGGTGGACCCACCATGGCGGTGATCGCCGACCGCTGTCCGCAGATCCAGGTCACTCTCGTTGATCTCAATGCTGAGAGGATTGCCGCCTGGAATGATGCCGATCTGGGCCGGCTCCCTGTTTATGAGCCGGGACTGGCGGATGTGGTAGCCCGCTGCCGTGGTCGCAATCTCCACTTCACCACCGAGGTGGATGGGGCGATTGCAGCGGCCGACATGGTTTTTCTCTCGGTGAATACTCCTACGAAGAGAAGGGGCCTCGGGGCCGGGCAGGCCTCCGACCTGCGCTGGATCGAGGCCTCCGCCCGCCAGGTGGCCGCCCAGGCCAGGGGGCACACGATTGTAGTGGAGAAGAGCACTCTGCCGGTGCGCACCGCTGAAACGATTCAGGCCATTCTCTCTGCCGCCCAGGAAGGCACTGAGGGCGAAGCGAAATCATTTTCGGTGCTCTCCAACCCTGAGTTTCTGGCGGAGGGAACGGCCATCTCCGATCTGGAGAATCCTGACCGTGTCCTGATCGGCGGCGATGATCCGGGCTCCATCGATGCTCTGGCTGAGATCTACTCCCACTGGGTCAATCCTAAGCGGATTCTGCGCACCAACCTCTGGAGCAGTGAACTGTCCAAGCTCACTGCCAATGCCTTCCTGGCCCAGAGAATATCCTCGATCAATGCTATCGGGGCCCTCTGTGAGGCCACCGGCGCTGATGTCAAGGAGGTGGCCCGGGCCATCGGCTCTGATTCCCGCCTCGGATCGAAATTTCTCTCGGCCGGTCCTGGTTTCGGCGGCAGTTGCTTCCGCAAGGACATCCTCAACCTGGTCTATCTCTGCCGTCACTACGGCCTGGAGCCGGCGGCCCAGTACTGGGAGCAGGTGGTGGAACTCAACAGCTGGCAACAGCGTCGCATTGCCCGGCTGGTGGTGAGTCGGCTGTTCGCCACCGTCAGCGGTAAGCGGCTGGCGGTGCTGGGGTTCGCCTTCAAGGCCGACACCAACGACACCCGCGAATCACCGGCCATCAGCATCTGCCGAGATCTGCTCGAAGAAGGGGCGCATCTGGCGATTCATGACCCGAAAGTGGGAGTCGATCAGATCACCAGCGATCTGGGCCAGGGGGCCAGTGACCCCGGACTGGGCCTGGCTGATGAAGGCAGCTGGCAGCCTGCGGCCGGCGTGCTGGAGGCCGTGGAGGGTGCCGATGCGGTGATCGTGCTCACGGAATGGGGCCAGTTCGCGCAACTCGACTGGCCGGCGATCGCCGCACGCATGCGCCGGCCCGCCTGGCTATTTGACGTGCGCGCGGTGACCGATGCTGAGTCGGTTCGGATGGCTGGTCTTAGGGTCTTGCTGGTGGGAGAAGGTTGAATCGATGGCTCCACCCTTCCTGCGTCATCTCGTCACCGGCAGCGCCGGCTTTGGGGGCTCCACCCTTTTCGATCGGCTGATGGAGGCCGGCGAGGAGGTGATCTGCCTCGACAATTACTTCACCGGATGCAAGGCCAACGTGGCCCGCTGGATCGGCCATCCCCACTTTGAGCTAATTCGCCACGACGTCACCGAGCCGATTCGTCTGGAGGTTGATCGGATCTGGCATCTGGCCTGTCCGGCCTCACCGCGGCACTACCAGTCGAACCCGATCAAGACCGCGAAGACGAGCTTTCTGGGCACTTACAACATGCTCGGGCTGGCCAGCCGGGTTGGGGCACGGCTGTTGCTGGCCAGCACCAGTGAAGTGTATGGCGATCCGGAGGTACATCCCCAGCCTGAAAGTTATCGCGGCAGTGTGAATCCCATCGGAATTCGCTCCTGCTACGACGAGGGCAAGCGCATCGCTGAAGCTCTCTGCTTCGATTACATGCGTATGCATGGCACGGAGATTCGTGTGGCCAGAATCTTCAACACCTATGGCCCGCGCATGGCCCCCGATGATGGGCGTGTGGTCAGCAATTTCATCGTGCAGGCTCTGCGCGGCCAGCCCTTGACCCTCTACGGCGATGGCAGCCAGACGCGCAGCTTCTGTTATGTGGATGATCTGGTGGAGGGGCTGATCCGGCTGATGAACGGGCACCACACGGGCCCGATCAACATCGGCAACCCTGGTGAATTCACGATCCGCCAACTGGCGGAGCAGGTGCTGGAACGCATCAACCCTGAGTTACCCCTGACCTATCTGCCCCTGCCCCAGGATGACCCCCTTCAGCGCCAACCTGTGATCGATCTGGCCCGCGCTGAGCTGGGCTGGGAACCGCAGGTGACTCTTGAGCAGGGTCTGGGCCCCACGATTGCCCATTTCCGCTCCGTACTGGGACTCGAGTAGCCATGACATGACGGACCCGAGGACAGTGCTGGTGACCGGCGCAGCCGGTTTTGTCGGAGCTGCGGTCACCGAGGCGCTTCTGCGGCGTGGCGAGCGCGTGGTGGGTCTCGACAACCTCAACGCCTACTACGATCCGGCCCTCAAGCGAGCCCGGCTGAGCCGTTTGCAGCGTCTGCCGGTCTCAGATCAGGGGAGTGGTTTCCGCTTCCGTGAACTGACCCTTGAGGACGGATCCGCTCTGGCGGAGCTCTTCGCCTCCGAACGCCCCCGCGCGGTGATCCACCTCGCCGCCCAGGCGGGGGTTCGCTATTCGATCGAGAACCCTTCGGCCTACACCCAGAGCAACCTGGTGGGTTTCGGGAACATCCTCGAGGGCTGCCGCCACCACGGAGTGGAGCACCTGGTGTATGCCTCCAGCAGCTCGGTGTATGGCGGCAACCGGCGCATGCCTTTTTCGGAGCAGCATCCGGTGAACCATCCGGTGAGCCTGTACGCGGCCACCAAGAAGGCCAATGAACTGATGGCCCACACCTACAGCCACCTCTACGGGCTGCCGGCCACGGGTTTGCGCTTCTTCACCGTCTATGGCCCCTGGGGTCGTCCGGATATGGCGCCGATGCTCTTTGCCAAGGCGATCCTCGCGGGAGAACCGATCCGGGTGTTCAACCACGGCCGCATGCAGCGTGACTTCACCTACATCGATGACATCGTCGAGGGGGTGATCCGCTGCCTTGACAAGCCCGCCACCCCGGATCCTTCCTTCGATCCGCTGGATCCCAACCCCGCCACGGCGGCGGCTCCGCACCGGTTGTTCAACATCGGCAACAGCCAGCCCACTCCCCTGCTGCGTTTCATCGAAGTGCTCGAAGACGCTCTCGGTGTGAAAGCCATTCCTCAGTTCGAGCCGATGCAACCCGGCGATGTGGCCGCCACTGCCGCTGATACTTCAGCCCTGGAGGCCTGGGTGGGCTTCGCGCCCCACACCCCGCTGGAGGTGGGGATCGGCCATTTCGCCCGCTGGTATCGCGACTATTACGGGGTCTGAGTTCATCGCCATCAAAAAAGGGCCCCATCGGGGCCCTTGATCGTTGCTGCTGAGGATTCAGGCCGAACCGACACCCACGTAGGAGCCGTAAAAGAATAGGCCCACTACGAAGATGACGGCAATGCCGCCGGCGGTGGCCACGAGCCAGAGGGGCAGAACCCCTTCGGTCCAGCGGCTCTTCCAGGCCACGGCGGGGCGGCCATCGGGAAGGCGGTCAGGTAAACGACCGTCAGGTAAACCGGATTTCTTGCCGCTCATGGCTGTGTCTCCCGATCAGTTGAAGAAATAGCTGGTGAACAGCACACCGATGACGAACACGAACAGCAGGCCTAGATAAAGGCTGGTGCGGTTCAGTTCGACCGGCAGGTTGTTCGGGTTGGGATTGCGCTGCATAGCGGTGTTCAGCGACGGACGAACTGCATGGCCGCCAGGGCACCCAGGAAAAAGACCGTGGGAATCCCCAGCGCATGCAACGACAACCACCGAACCGTGAAGATCGGATAGTTGCGGGGTGTGGTGCTCGGTGACTGGGTCATGGCTTACTGCAAGCGCAGGTCGAGCTGGCTCTTGCCTTCGTAGCGCTTGCTCACCACGGGTGCCTTGGCTTCCTGGGCCTGGAAGTAGGCATCGGGACGAGGCGTACCGAAGGCGTCGTAAGCCAGACCGGTGGAGACGAACAAGAAGCCCGCCAAAAAGATCGCCGGCAAGGTGACGGCGTGGATCACCCAATAACGGATGCTCGTAATAATCTCGAAGAACGGACGTTCCCCGGTGGAGCCGGCAGCCATAGCAGCGGGCAATTCAGCTGGTTGATCTTAGGGCTTGGGGGTGGGGCGGAGCGTGCGCTCCAGCGGGTTGGTTACACAGGGATGCAAGTGGGACCGTCGGGGCCTCAGCCCACCCAGCGCAGCAGGTTGCCCCGCTCCCCCAGCAGGAAGCCCTTGCCATCGCCGTTGAAGACGATCCGGGTGAAGTTGGTGGGCTGGGAGCCCGCCAGGGGATCCCGCTTCCAGCTGGAGCCGCCGTCCTCGCTCACCAGCAGGGTGCCGCTGCCGCCGCCGGCCCAGATGGCGCCGTTGGGATCCCAGGCCATGTCGAGGTAGCCGTAGCCATTGGTGATCGGGATCACCGGCTTGCTCCAGGCCTCCACATCGGCCGCATCGGGGTTGAAGCGCAGCTGGGCGCCGCGGGTGACCATCCAGAGGTTGCCGTCGGGCTGGAAGCCCATGCTCTGCAGCCGTTGGCTGCTGATGCGCTGGTGGGGCTCCCAGGTGGCCTGGCCTGGCCCCCAGGTGGCGAAGAAGTTGCCCAGGCTCGAGACGCTCACGTAGCGGCCATCGGGTGCACGCCGCAGGTCGCGCACGGCACCGGCGGCATCGCTCACCTCGGCCTGCCAGCTGCCGCCGCCATCACTGGTGCGGTAGATGGCGCCCACGGTGGTGGCCAGCTCGGCCTTGCCGGTGTCCAGTGCCGTGATCAGGTAAGGGTCGCCGGGCAGCTTGCTGTCGAGCAGCAGGCGCTCCCAGTTCTGGCCGCCATCGGTGCTGTGCAGCAACAGGCCGGGCTGGCCGGCGATCCAGCCCTCCTTGCCGGTGAAGTCGATGCTGAGCAGACGGAAATTCTCGTCCTCAGGAAGAGCGAGGGCGCGGGCCTGCCAGCTGGCGCCGCCATCCTCGGTTTCGAGGATCAGGCGGTTGCTGCCCACCAGGAAGCCGTGCCTGTCGTCGGTGAACGCCAGGTCAAGGGGATTGGAGCGGGTGTCGAGGGCGACGGGCTGCCAGGGGCTGCTGGCGGCCAGGGGCAGACCGGTGGTGACGCAGCCGCCGAGGCCGAAGGCCAGGCCCGCGGCCAGCACCAGGCCGAGAAGGGAACAGAACAGGCGTTTCACGGGACTCAGCGGAGGGAATAGAGAGAGAGGAAGAAGGCGAACGCCAGCGCGAAGCCCCCGAAGATCAGCACGTTCTTCTGGCCGGGGGTGAGCTTGTTCACGCCGAGGCCGAAGTTGAGGTTCTCCTCGAAGCCACTGGGCTTGCTGCGTGGACCGATGTCACGGAAGGCACCCACGCGGCTGCGGCAGACCGGGCAGCGAAAGCCGATCGGATCGAGCTCCGTGAAGGGGGTGCCCGGGGCGATGGAAAGCTTGCGGATGCCCTCCTCGGGGTCATAGACGAAGCCGCAGCTGCGGCACTCGTAGCGGTGGCTGTCGGGATCGCTCTCCACGACGGCCGCAGGCGCGCCTGGAGCTTCGTTGCTGGCCTTGTCCGAAGCTCGTTCCTCGTCGCCGTCGTGCCCGTTGACCATGGCGCTGGCCCCACTGCCGTCAGATCGGACTCTATCCAGGCGATCCCTGCCGACGGATGCCAGACTGCGCCCCAGGTAGGGCCGTTTCATGTTCGTGCTTCCCGGCTACGACGCCTTTCTGGGCTTTCTGCTGATCGCGGCGGCCGTTCCCGTGTTGGCTCTGGTCACCAACAAGCTGGTGGCCCCAAAGTCGCGCGATGGCGAACGCCGCCTCACCTACGAATCGGGGATGGAGCCGATCGGCGGTGCCTGGATCCAGTTCAACATCCGTTATTACATGTTCGCCCTGGTCTTCGTCATCTTCGACGTCGAGACCGTCTTCCTTTATCCATGGGCCGTGGCGTTCCATCGCCTGGGCCTGCTGGCCTTCATCGAAGCCCTGATCTTCATCTCGATCCTCGTGGTGGCCCTCGCCTACGCCTGGCGCAAGGGTGCCCTCGAGTGGAGCTGATTCCCAGCCATCCGGAACCCCGACCAGCCGAACGATGACCCTCACCCCGTCCAGCCCTGGAACCAGCGAGGCCCCCTCGATCGAGGCCCTGCGCGATCTGCGTGCCTCCACCTGCAACCCGGTGGGTGCCCCCACGGTCACCTCGGATCTCTCCGAGAACGTGATCCTCACCAGCCTCGATGACCTGCACAACTGGGCCCGGCTCAGCAGCCTCTGGCCCCTGCTCTACGGCACGGCCTGCTGCTTCATCGAGTTCGCGGCCCTGATCGGCTCCCGCTTCGACTTCGACCGTTTCGGCCTGGTGCCCCGCTCCAGCCCGCGCCAGGCGGATCTGCTGATCACGGCCGGCACCGTGACGATGAAGATGGCACCGGCTCTGGTGCGGCTCTATGAGCAGATGCCTGAGCCGAAGTACGTGATCGCCATGGGCGCCTGCACGATCACCGGCGGCATGTTCTCCGCCGACTCCACCACGGCCGTGCGTGGCGTCGACAAGCTGATCCCGGTGGACCTCTACATCCCTGGCTGCCCGCCGCGGCCGGAGGCCATTTTCGATGCGGTGATCAAGCTGCGCAAGAAGGTGGGCAACGAGGCCCTCGCCGAGCGGGGCAACCTCCAGCCCACCCACCGCTACCTCACGATCGAGCACGCCATGAAGGCGGTCGAGCCGATCGTGACCGGGGCCTACCTGCGGGCGGAAACCCAGAAGGCCGCCTTCGCCGCCGGTGCCGGCCTGCCCCTGGCCACCCCCGAACCCGAAGCTCTCGAAGCCACCCGCTCCTCCAGCGATGCCTGATCCCACCACCGAGCTCAGCCCCGCCCCGATCGGCGCCGTCAGCCAGTGGCTGACCACCCAGGGCTTCGACCACCAGCCCCTGACCGCCGACCACCTCGGCGTGGAGATCATCGGGGTGGAGCCGATGTTCCTGCCTGTGGTGGCCGCCGCCCTCAAGGCCTGGGGCTTCGATTACCTGCAGTGCCAGGGCGGCTACGACGAAGGCCCCGGCGGCCGTCTGGTCAGCTTCTATCACCTGGTGAAGCTGGCGGCGGCGCTGGAGCAGGGCTCATCTTCCGCTCAGCCCCCCGAAGAGGTCCGCCTGAAGGTCTTCCTGGAGCGCGGCGGCGACCTGACCATCCCCACCCTCTATGGCCTGTTCCGCGGCGCCGACTGGCAGGAGCGGGAAACCTTCGACATGTTCGGCATCACCTACGCAGGCCATCCCCATCCCAAGCGCCTGCTGATGCCCGAAGACTGGAAGGGTTATCCCCTGCGCAAGGACTACGTCCAGCCGGATTTCTACGAGATGCAGGACGCCCACTGAGCTGGGCTTGCTTGCGCCTGGCTTACTGAGCCCGGCTGCTGAGCCAGTCGAGATCGCCGCTCGATTTCTGACCCTTGGATTTGCGGTAGAAGCGCATCACGGCATGGGCGAGGCTGCGGGAGTCATGGCGCAGGGTGTCGCCCGGGCGTGAGCCCTGCAGGTGGGCGAGCATCACGTCGTAGCCGGCACTGCGCAGCTGACGTTGGTCGCAAAGCACCGGTTCCGCTCCCCGGGCGCGGTAGTGCTCCAGCAGGGCGAGGTCCTGGAGTGTTTCCTGGGCGAGCACCGCCGGGAACAGCCGCCTGTGCACCCCGAGGCTGGCCAGCTGGGCTTCGATCGCCCGCAGGTGCCCGCCCACATCCAGCCGGTCGGTTTCACCGGGCTGGGTCATCAGGTTGCAGATGTAGAGCTTCGGCGCCTTGGAGCGGATGATCGCCTGCACCAGCTCCGGCACCAGCAGGTTGGGCAGCAGGGAGGTGTAAAGGCTGCCGGGCCCGAGGATGATCAGCTCGGCATTGGCGATGGCCTCAATCGCCCGGGGCAGGGCCGGCGGCCGCTCGGGGATGCAGCCCAGGCGCACGATCGGGCTGGGGGAGTGGCCGATCTTCGATTCGCCTTCGATGCGCTCGCCGTTCTCCAGCTCCGCCCAGAGGCGCACGTCGGCGTTGGTGGCCGGGACCACCTGGCCCTGCACCGCCAGCACCCTGCTGCTGGCGGTGATTGCCGACTCCAGGCTGCCGGTGATGGCCGTGAGGGCCGTGAGGAACAGATTGCCGAAGCTGTGGCCCTCCAGCCCAGTGCCCGCCTTGAAGCGGTACTGAAACAGGCGGGTGAGCAGCGGTTCCTCCCGGGCCAGGGCCGCCAGACAGTTGCGGATGTCGCCAGGCGGCTGCACCCCCAGCTCGCGGCGGAGCACACCGCTGCTGCCGCCGTCATCGGCGACGGTGACGATGGCTGTGATGTTGCTGCTGTAGCGCTTGATGCCGCTGAGCAGGGTGGAGAGACCGGTGCCTCCGCCGATCGCCACGATGTTCGGGCCACGGTTGAGCCGCCGCTGGGCCAGCAGGGCATCCACCAGCACCGTGTCCTTCTCAGGGGCGAGGGCCTGCTGGATCGAGCCGAAGCTGCGGCTCTGGCCCCAGATCACCAGGGCCGCCCCGGCGATGAGCACCAGCGGACCGGTGAAGCCCCGCGGCAGCACCCGCGCCACGTTCGTGATCAGCCAGGTGAGCGACTCCAGGATCCAGTAGATGGGCTTGAGATCCGCCAGGATGGCGGCGCCCACCAGCGCCAGCACCAGCCCGAGGCCAGATGTGAGCATCCACCGCTTCACCACCAGCCCTGGTTGCAGCCAGCGCACCGCCCGCTTCGAGCGGCTCACCAGGTCCTGCTGGCGGAGGTCGCCGCGGCCCATCCAGCCCGGTCGGCGGACCTGCCGGCGGAGGCGGGGCTTGGAGGGGCGCTGGGAGGTCAAGCCGTTGGGGCGTTACGCCGCAGCACGGAGCAACACGAACTGTACGGATGAAATGCCGGGATGAACCATTCCCCCCCAATCGCCCCTGACGGGCCGGTGCTGGAGCTGGACGGCGTGGGCATGCGCTGGGGCAGCAACATCGTGCTCAATGACCTGAGCCTCAGCCTGGGGCAGGGTGAGCGGCTGGCGGTGGTGGGACCCTCGGGCACGGGCAAATCGACGGTGCTGCGCATCCTCGCCGGGCTGCTCTTGCCGACGGCGGGGGAGCTGCGTCTGCATGGCGCCCCCCAGCACTATCTCCGGCTCGATCAGCTACGTCCGCCGGATGTGCGCCTGGTGTTTCAGAACCCGGCCCTGCTGGGCTCCCTCACTGTGCGCGAGAACGTGGGCTTCCTGC
>NZ_JAGQBY010000159.1:0-7170 GCF_024345875.1 Synechococcus sp. EJ6-Ellesmere | reverse complement strand
GGATCCGCACCTGCACGGGCACCCCTGCCCCCGGTCCAGGCGGCCGGCCTGGTCAGCGGCCCTTTGCGGCGGTGGTGCTCAGCTGCGACCTGAGCTTCAAGGGCGGGCAGGAGAACGACTACTGCGGCTTCTGCCTTCTGGGTCTGCTGCCGGACCCGGATTCCCGCCATCCCGTCGCCCAGGCGAAGGCCAGGGGTGAGCACCTGCACCCCACTGCCGCCCGGGTGCGGCCCCCGTCGCAGCCCATGCCATCGGTGGCGGCCACGGCCCCAGCAATTCAACAGGGGGGCTGCTCTCACCGGATCGAGGTGCTCTGGAGCCAGCACCACCGCCTCGATCTGCCGGGCGTGGTGAAGTTCCTCAGCCAAACCCTGGCATCGCTGGGCCAAGGTCTGAGTCCCGATGCGGTGCTGATCGAGGACGCCGCCAATGGCCCAGCCGTCTGCCAGCTGCTCCGGCGCCAGATCCCCGGCCTGATCGCTGTGCGGCCTCAAGGCAGCAAGGTGAGCCGCGCCCATGCCGTGGCCCCGCTGCTCGAGGCCGGCCAGCTGGCCTTCCGCAGCAGCAACGAAGCCCTGATCACCGAGCTGCTGGGCTTCCCCAATGCCGCCCACGACGACCTCGTGGATGCCTTCTGCCAGGGCGTGATCTGGCTGCAGACCCAGCACTGGCGCGGCAGCGGCAGGGCCGCCCCCCGGCCGCTGCTGTTCTCCCGCTGAGGGGCCAGACCCCGAGCAATACGACCTCTGACGATGCCCTCTCACCCAGCAGCACACCGCCCCAGGCCCCAGCAGACCACCGCCAGGGTCGTCGCACCGAGAGGTGCGCCTGGCAAAACAGCACCAGGCAGACGGCGCGGCGCGTTGCGCTCACCCCATGCCGAAACGGATGCCCTGGTGGTGGAACACCTGCCCTTTGCGGCGAAAGTGGCGGCCAACTACGCCCGCCGCACAGGACACCCCAGGGAAGACCTGGAGCAGCTGGCGGCGATCGGTCTGATCAAGGCCTCACGCCGCTACGACAACCAGCGTCCCGGCCGCAGCCCCAATCACTTCATCGCCTACGCCAGGCCCTACGTGAACGGTGAGATCACCCACTACCTACGTGACAAGGGATTCCTGATCTCGGTGCCGGGGCGCTGGCGGGAGCTGCATGCGCGAGGGCAGAAGTTGCTGCGGGAGGGAACAGCACCCCACGAGATTGCGGAGAGGCTCAGCATCACCATCGATCGTTGGGCTGAGATCTGCCAGGCTTGTGCCGTTCGCGTGGTGGCGATGGCGGTCAGCGCTGATGAGGAGTCGGGGGGGTAACGCTGCACCAGCGTGGCAGGCGCCCACGCTGGTGGGAACAAGCACCTTGTTCGCAACTACTTGTCTTCTGGAAAGGCGCGGAAATAGTCGGCGCGCAGCTCATCGTGATAACCCCAGCCAATATGAGCAGAAGACCTCATAATCGCTTCCAATCTCACTTTGAACGCGTCTTGGCTTGCGTCGGGCAAGCTGCAAACCTTGTCGAGGGCACGACGATACATCAGGTTCAGAGCAGCGTAAAATCCTTCGTCGATATCGCCGTAGTCGATCGTCAAGGCGTTTCCTTGCTCCACGAAGAAGGTCATCAGCTCCGCTTCTCCCAATGCATCGCCGACGGCCTTGCTGTAGTCACTGATGGCTTTTTTGGCCTTTGCAATCTGGATGGGCTTGTTCTTATGAACATCCGGATACATGCATTCGTCGATAATTTTCTTGTAGAATTCCTGCGGGTCTTCAACGACCGCTAGCCGAGCATGAAGAAAGGCCTGATTCTCCTTGGAGAGCCGATAAAGGTCTGCGACCAGGTTGACCAGCTGAGGTGCGTCCAGCTTCGTGACCTTGCTCTTGACGTCTGACCAGGATGCCCCAGCCTTGTTCACTTTCTTCATGGGCTATGCCTCTGATTCCTGTCTTTTACCAACGCCCCAGATCAGAAGCGGGCAGTTGCTCCAGCGTAGGCGGCACACTCAGCTCCCGTCTTCTGTATCTGGATGTTAGGCCTCACCGGAAACTAAAGTCATAGGCAAGCATTAATATCTGGCAAGTAGTCCTGTAGGTGCTGCGGAACACATCCTAGATTACGCTTGGCCATCTCCAGGACCTTCTCGACATAGGTTCCCCTGGTAATGCCAAAGAAGCGACTCAGATTCTTCGCTAAGTCTTTCTTGTTGAAGAGCCGCAGTGCAAGACTATAGTCCCCTGCACTTATTGCAGCCTGAGCCTCCGCTAATGCTGCAGCGTAAATGTTTTCTGGATTAATTCTATCTTGAAACACTTTAAACTCTTGGGAAAAGTGAGCAATGTCTGAACTACATGAGCTGAATCGGCCTAGCTCAAGAGACACTCGGTACTTGGTCAATTCCATAGCATGAGTTGGCAGCCAGCGCGTAAACTCCTCAAATACAAATGTACTTACATCATTGAAAGCCTTCTCTGGATCGATAGCTAGTTGCTGAGACACAGCCTTGACAAGCTCTGGAACAAGAAAGAGGTTTTCAACCTCCGCGACGAGAGGGACAAAGACACCGGCACGCTCATAGGCATCGATTTGCCCCTGTTCAAGGTAATCTCGGTCAACGATGCCAAAGCTCTTAATGTGATGCATATCTTCAAGCGACCTGAAGACTTTAGTGGCATTTACCACCGCACTACAACTACCCACTGATTTTACCGTGAAGCCAGGAAAAGCGTGGCGATAGAGAGCCGAATCATGAGAGCCGCTGGTACCCTCTACGAACAGCACGGGCTTACGGCTTCCGAGAAGTTCTAAAAAGACATCTTCAGGAATCTCTCTTTGATCAGGTATTGCGTACCAGCTAAACTCGGCGTTTCTGAACTCGCTGATGCATATCTTTGTCGAGCCAATGCGATCTGCGGCAAACGATAGATCGTGGGTTAGGTACACATAAATGCAATCTGGGCGAGCCTTCTCTAGAGAATCCCAAAGCAAGTTCTGAATTGCCTTGTGGAGGTGTATTTCTGGCTCGTCTACAACAATGATTGAATCATCTGGTGCACATAGGCACTGACCAATAAGGTAAAATATAACGCGCTCGCCGTCGCTCATGGCTCGCGCAGAATAGACCTCGTCAGGAAGATCTCTCTGCGAAACTTGAACTTCGCTGCTTTTGAATATGAGTGCCCGACTTGGTAACAGATTCTCCCACAGTGCTTGCACTTTTCGAATTAATGTGTCCGGCATCGGAATCAGCTCTTGACTCTTTCTCTGTTGCTCCTCATGGCTTAGCAATGCGGTGTAGTTTTCTGAGAAGAGGAGAGTAACCAAGGCCTCAAAGTCGCTTAATGGGGCTGTCTCTGCGTTTAACACCGAGCCGCCGTAGCGATGCTGAAGCCTCAATTGTGGTTTACCTCGTTCATATTGCTCGCGATCCCAATTTGGTGGAGGTGGGGCCCAGTAGAAGCTATCGCGAGCCTTTTCAAACCCAATAGGGCTTGAGTTCTCTGGAAAAACCAAAGAACGCTGTGCAGCAATTCGATGGACTCGTTCTTTCTGAGGCCCTTTAAATTCAAGCCACGTCCCAAGGCGACTTTTGCCAGAACCATTTGCTCCTACTACTACAATGCTAGTCTGACACTTGACTTCTGTATTTTGCTCGGGCAGTAATGCTGAAGGAGGAAAGGAAACTTTCTTTGTTTGCGGCTCAGTCACTACTGGCGTAATCTCCGAATCTGTCATTGATCTCATTTCGTCAGTGTGGCGCAATAGAAAGGAAGGTTTTGCTGGGTTCTAGTAATGTCGCAGTGTAGGGCCTAACTTGTTCTTCGGTGGTTTCCGTGAACCACTCCGGAGGGTAAATCTCTTTCCGATAACCAACTGCAGATCGTGGGCTGAACGGGTGTGAGCCGATTGTGATTGCAGTGGTCTTCAGCTGGCCCTCCTCAAACCGTAGGTGGTGTTCGCGGGTCTGAGAACCACCCAGACCAAGATCCCTTGGACCTGTTGCTCCCTGTTCGGGAGCAGTGGCTCAGTGACGTCACCGGCAATAGCCAACAGCCGCTGATCGGGCTTGTCCCAGCTCCCCCCGGATCCACTCCCCTGGCCGCTCCACCCCACCCTGCAGGCCCTGTTGCCCCGCCTACAGCTGGTGCAGGACTGCTGGCACCTGCTCGCCGGCCCCACCGGGACAGGCCGCAAGGAGCATTACCTCCCCCGCGGCGAACGCGAGCCTGAATCCGCCTACCGACGCCGGGTCGACGCGGCCCTGCCCTCGGGTTTCTTCCGTGATGCCCTGCGCACCTTCGCGGGGATGCTGGCCTCCAGCCACTGGCGTGAACTGCCGGCCTCGCTGCAGGCGGTGATCAGCGATGTGGATGGCTGCGGCACCGACCTGGGGGTGTTCCTGGAAGCTGCCGATCTGCTGGTGCTGCGCGATGGTGCGGCTCTAGTGGGTGTGATCCCCCCGGCCCATCTCTGGCCCAGCGAGGGGGACCGGCAGCAGGCCTTGCGCAATGGCGATCGGCTGTCGTTGCCGCGGCTGCTCCTGCTGGAGCGGGGAGATGTTCTCCATTGGCACCTTCCCGGCAACCATGCGCTGCCGGATGCGATCACCTGGCGCGAGCGGCGCCCCAATGCCACCACCCCGGACACAGAGACACCTCCGCCCAAGGACCCACCGCCCCATCGCTGGCAGTACCTGACGGCCTGCCTCGATGCCCAGGAACCCGGAGGGCCAGGCATGACCTTGATCACCGAGACCCTGGTGGCCGATCCCCAGGCGCCCTCGGGCTGGCGCAAGCAGCGCCTGGATCAGCGCCATTACCGCGGCATCAGTCAACTCTCCGCCATCTGGTACGCCAGCCATGGCGCAGCCTTCGGCGAGGGTGAACTGCCGCACCTGGGCCTGGCGCACCAGTACCTCAACCACTTCCGCTGCCAGAGCGACTACCAGGAGCTGCTCTACCGAACAGCGCTGCCGGTGGGCGTCCGCACCGGTGTGACCGGCCCCATGGCCTCCGGCCAGCCCAGCGAACCGGTGGTGCTGGGTCCCAACACCGTGATCGACCTGCCGGAGGGTGCCAGCTTCCAGTTCGTGGAGATCCAGGCCCGCTCGTTGGCGGAGCACCGTGCCTGGGTGGAGTCGCTCGATCAGCGCATGCGCCGCGATGCCCTGATCCCCGCTGCCGCTCAGGGGGCACCGCGCACCGCAACGGAGATCTCGATGGCGGCCTCGCAGGCCTACGCGCTGCTGCAGAGCCAGGCGATCCAGAAGGCCTCGATGTTCTCGTCGCTGCTGCAGCACTGGTGTGCCATCACCGGCGAGCCTTTGCCTTCCAAGGAAGGACAGGCCCTGGTGGTGGAGATCAGCCCGCTGGCACCGGCGCCCAAACCGCAGCCGACGGTGACCGAGATGCTGCAGCTGCATGAGCGGGGGATCGTCAGCGATGCCGCCCTGCAGCAGTGGCTGGGGGATCTGGCCGGTGTGGCACCAGCCCCCAACTAACCCGGCGAATCCTTCCCTGAGCGGAAGGCCTGTTCAGGGCACCAGATCGCGGCAATGGAATCGCCCAGGCCCCGCGTGCGGCCCTGTCGGTGCTCCATCCCCACCCAGGCGCAGACCAGGCCATCGAGGCTGTCTTCCAGTGGCTTGAGAGCAGCCAGTGCGGAGACCTGCTCAGGCTCCGGCAGAGGTAGGGCAATGGCCCCGATGTGCTGATCCAGGACGGCTCGGATCTGCCGGAACTCCACCAGCAGCCGGCGGATCCTCTCGGAAACCGGCAACGGCTCAGCCTTCCAGTACCGAAGCGAGCGGCTGACCTTGTAGGGAACCCGGTAGCCGCGCTGCAGCAGCGCCAGCAGGGCGACATGGGGATAGACCTCGATCACCCCGCGAGGCCCATGGAAATCTGTGGCGGTGTGCAGGGGGTAACCCCTGCTCTGCAGCTCCTGACGGATCCTGTCGGCGATGGCTCCAGGCCGCTGAGCTGTTGGGCTATGGACGGCGCAGCCCCGGTTGCCGAACAACCGCGATACCTCGCGATCAGCCGCACGTCGCTTGGCGATCGGCTCGGTGGAAAGCGGCATGTCGAAGGCGATCAGATTCACCGGCCGACCGCCAAGGCGTTCAGCGGCGTCCAGCAGTGCATCGATCTCTGGCCTGCTGCCCTGCGGCCGTGCCGCCCAGTCCACAGGGGTGCCATGGGCCAGGTTGATGAAGCTCTGGTAGCTGGGAGCCAAGGCCACACACGACCATGCATCTCCGCGCTGCTGCACCAGGGCCACACCACTGGGCTGATGCGCCGTCCAGGCCGCATCGATCCCCAGCACCAGGGCCCCGGCAACAGGAGTTGTCCTCTCGATCGCCACCGCCGTGCCGGATTCACAAACCCTGGCTGCAATCTGGCAACCCGGCGATCAAGAGGCGATTCGCCAGGCATTGGCCCTACCGGCCACGGTGCCATGCCTCGATGGCATCAGCCGGGCGATGGCGGATCTGGAGCGCCACCACCCCGCCGGCGTGCTCAGCGCCCGCGCCCTGCTCGATGCAGTGGACCTGATCGATCAGCAACTGCTGGAGGCCGGCCCCGAGCAGGAGCAGGCGATCGAAAAGCAGAGCCTCTCTGGTCCGATTGCCGGCTCAGTGGCGGCGGCGGGCGATGCGCCGCTGCAGAAGGCGGATGTGATCGCCTACGACACCGCTCTGTTGCGCCAGGAGAGCGAAACCGTCTACGCCAATCCCCACTCCAGCTCGGCGGCCCTGCTCAGCCAGCGACGACGCTACTGCGAGCAGCTCCTGCTGCTCCTGCCAGCGTTGGCCAGCTGGGTTCAGCTCAGAGCTGCCGCCGCCGGGACGCTGGGCAGCACGGCTCTGCTGCGGGGTTGAGCGATGGCAATGATCAGCCCGCGCCTCACCAGAAGCCAGCACCAGCGCAATGCAGCTCTGTGGGGCCCCACCCCCCTGCAGCCCTTCGCCAATGCCCGCCTGCTGCCGGCCGAAAACGCCATCCCTGGCGACACCAGCTCCGCGGTGGTGGCCAGCCACGTGCTCGAGTGCCTCCTCGAGCGCGCCAACTACATCTCCGCCAAGGAGAACGGCCCGGGAGTGGACACCGGTGACTTCACCTACAACGGCACCCTCTGCCGCAGCGCCCGCCTGCCGCCCAACCCCGGTGCCCTCTGGCT
>NZ_JAGQBY010000158.1:0-7182 GCF_024345875.1 Synechococcus sp. EJ6-Ellesmere | reverse complement strand
TTCCCAGGCCGTGGCCTATGTCCCCCAGACAGAAAGCGTCGACTGGAACTTTCCTATCAACGTCTATGAGGTGGTGATGATGGGCCGTTACGGGGCCATGAACGTCCTGCGCATCCCCCGCCCAGCTGACCGCAATGCTGTGCGGGAGGCGCTTGAGCGGGTTGAGCTATGGCCTCTGCGCGACCGCCAGATCGGGGCCCTCTCAGGAGGTCAGCGCAAGCGTGCCTTCGTGGCCCGCGCCCTGGCCCAGGGGGCTTCGGTGATGCTGCTCGACGAGCCCTTCACTGGCGTGGACATCCGCACCGAAAAGCTGATGATCGAGCTCTTCCAGCAGTTCCGCCACGAGGGGCGGACGCTGATGATCTCGACTCACGACCTCTCCCACGTGACGACCTTCTGTGACCAGGTGGTCCTGATCAACAAGACCGTGCTCGCCTACGGCGACACCGCCTCGGTGTTCACCAGCGAGAATCTCGCCCTCACCTTCGGTGGCCTGCGCCTGGACACCCCATGACGTCGGTGCTCACCTGGCTGATGGAACCCCTCAAGCAGGACTTCATGGTGCGTGCCCTGCTGGTCAGCATCCTGGTCTCCTGTGTTTGCGGCCTGCTCTCCTGTTTCATGACCCTCAAGGGCTGGGCGTTGATGGGGGATGCGGTGTCCCATGCGGTGATGCCAGGAGTGGTGATCGCCTATGCCCTGAATCTGCCGTTTGCGGTCGGGGCCTTCGTCTTCGGGGTGGGGTCAGTCGCGGTGATCGGATACATCAAGCAGATGACCCGGATCAAGGAGGACACGGTGATCGGCCTCGTGTTCACAGGATTTTTCGCCCTCGGCCTCACCCTGATCTCCAAGGTGCGCAGCACCATAGACCTCTCTCACATCCTTTTTGGCAACGTGCTGGGGATCAGCTCCTCGGACATCCTCCAGACGGTGGTGATCAGCCTGCTGGTTCTCACCGTGCTGATGGTGTTCCGCCGGGATCTGATCCTGTTCTGCTTCGATCCCACCCACGCCCGCTCCATCGGCATCAACACCGGCGTGCTGCACTATTTGCTGCTCTCGATGCTCTCCCTGGCGGCCGTGGCCGGCCTGCAGACCGTGGGCATCATCCTGGTGGTGGCCATGCTGGTGACGCCGGGCGCCACGGCCTACCTGCTCACCGATCGCTTCGATCGCATGGTCTGGATCGCCATTCTCTCGGCCGTGCTCTCCAGCGTGCTGGGCATCTACTGGAGCTACTGGATGGATGCCTCCACGGCGGGCTGCATCGTGCTGGTGCAGACGGGACTGTTTCTGCTCAGTTTCCTGTTCGCGCCTCGCCACGGGCTGCTGGCCCAGCAGCGCCGTTGACGCCGGTGGAGCAGCGACGGCCCAGTCAGCGCTGGTCCTGGTGGCCCCTGCTGCCCCTCTATCCCTACGGCCGCCGCCGCACGCTGGTGCGCACACTCATCTCCGCTCAGGTCTGGAGCTTCGAGCAGCTGCAGGGGATCTTCTATGTGGCGGTCCCGATCCGGATGACGGTGCTGCGCCTGCGCGAGGGGCTGCTGCTGTTTGCGCCGGTACCCCCCACCGAGGAGCTGCTGGAGGAGCTGCGCGCCCTGGAGCGTTGCTATGGACCGGTGCGCACGATCGTGCTGCCCACCAGCTCCGGCCTGGAGCACAAGTTACCGGTACCGGCCATGGCCCGCGCCTTCCCCGAGGCCGAGGTCTGGGTGAGCCCGCAGCAATGGAGCTTTCCGCTGAAGCTGCCGCTCTCCTGGCTGGGGTTTCCCCGCTGCCGCACCCGGGTGCTCCTGGAGGATGGGGTGCCCCATGGGGACGAGCTCAGCTGGCATCCGCTCGGCCCCCTCGACCTGGGGACCGGCACCTTCCTGGAGGTGGCCTGCCTGCACCGGGCCAGTGGAGCCCTGCTGGTCACCGATGCCCTGGTGGCGATTCCGCCGGCGCCCCCCCAGCTGTTCGAGGCCGATCCCACACCCCTGCTCTTTCATGGCCGCGAACGGGGCGATGAGCCCCTGATCGACACCCCTGAGCAACGGCGGCGCGGCTGGTGGCGGATGGTGCTGTTTGCCTCCTACCTGCGCCCCAAGTCGGTTGAGGTTCCAGGCCTGATGGAGGTGCTCAGCCAGGCACTGCAACCGGGCCTGAGGCAGCCCAGGTCCTATTTCGGTCTGTACCCCTTTCGCTGGTCGCCAGGCTGGGAGGCGGAATTCACGGCCCTGCTGAGCCCCCGTGGCGAAGCACGCCTGCAGGTGGCACCGGTGCTGGAGCGGCTGGTGTTCCCCCGCTGCCGCGATGCCCTGCTGAGCTGGCTGGAGAACCTCGGCGATCTGCAGCAGCTGCGCTGGCTCGTGCCCGCCCACTACGACGCCCCGGTGGCCTGCTCAGGCGATGATCTGTCGGCCCTGGCGAGGGAGATCAGAGAACGGCCCTGGGCCGTGTCCGATGGCTCCTGGGCCTACCTGGCGGAGATCGATCCAACCCTGCTGCGTTGGGTCGTCGTGCCCAGCAAACCAGGGTCCTGATTCAGACGAGATGGTTGCGGACAGCGCGGGTCAGAGTTTGAGTTCGCGTGGATCGGCATCCAGACCGCCCTCGCCGAAGAGGGTGGTCTCCAGCTCCATCCTCTGCTCCATCTGGCGCAGGAAATAGCCGGTCATCATCGCGGAGGCGAGCAGACCAGCCAGGTTGTCGCGGCTGGTCTGAATCTTCACTTCGAACTGCTCTCCGGGAAGCATCCCCAGCAATCCCTGGACGTTGTGGCGAATGATGTCCTGGATATCACCACTGGCCGAGCGGGCGACCCGCTGAAGCACATCAGGTGACTGGTCCTGCAGGTACTGAATCAGGGAATTCCCGCTGATCGCTTCGCTGTCGGTGGTCAGGAACTCCGGGTTGAACATGCCCCTCCGGCGTGATCCGAATCTGGTTAGGAACCCTAACGCAAGGTTTCAGATCACCCTGTCCCGGCGGTGGGTGAGAACCGTATCGGGCCGAGATGCCGTAGGGGCCAGTAGCGGAACACGGCGGTGCCGATCACATGATCAGCCGGCAGGGGCCCCCAGAGGTGGGAGTCGAGGCTGGCATTGCGGTTATCCCCCATCACCAGCAGGTGCCCCGCCGGCACGGTGAGGGGTGGGAGCTCGTAGTTGATCGGCTCGCGCCGCCAGGGCTCGTTCACCGCAGCGCCGTTGCGACGCAGTTCACCGTCGGCTACTTCGATCACATCGCCAGGCACTCCCACCACCCGTTTGATCAGGGCGGCCCGGGGGTCATAGCCAGCGGCAAGCAGGGGATCGGGCGGACGGAAGACCACGATGGCTCCGCGCGGCAGGACCGGAAGCAGCCGGGGCCTGAGCTTCTCCACCAGGATCCGGTCCTCCAGCTGCAGCGTGGGGAGCATGGAGCCCGAAGGAATCCAGCGGGGTTCCATCACCTGCCAGCGCAGCAGCAGGGCCACCCCCACCCAGAGCAGCAGGGGAATCAGCTGGCGGGCCACCCCCAGGCGGCGGCTGGCAGCGGATGGGCTTGAGGCCGAGGGGGACGGAAGGGGATTGGGCATGATCGCTCCATCCTGAAGCGGTGGCGGACCCAGTGAGCCAGGAGTTGCCCCAACGGCAGGGGGATCGGGCTGAGGCCAATCTCAGGGCGGCGACGGACCTGCTGCTGGAGCTGATGGCCCAGGGGGTGGAGCGAGTGGTGCTCTGTCCGGGCAGCCGTTCGGGGCCTCTGGCGGCGGCGGCAGGATTGCTGCTGCAGCGGGGACTGAAGCTGCACACAGCCATTGATGAGCGCTCGGCGGGGTTCTTCGCTCTGGGCCTGGCGAGGGCGGAGGGCAAACCAACCGTGGTGATCACCACTTCAGGCACCGCCGTGGCCAACCTGCTGCCGGCGGTGGTCGAGGCAAGCAGCGGTGCTATGCCGCTGCTGCTGCTGAGCGCCGACCGTCCGCAGCGTCTGAAGAACTGCGGCGCCAACCAGACCGTGAACCAGGAGGAGTTCCTCGCCCCATGCTGCCGCTGGTTTGCGCAGGGAGACAGCCGGGGGCTGGCCGAGATGGCTCGCGCTGCCCTTCAGGCCCTGGCCCGGCGGGCCCATCGGATGGCCCTGGCCGCTCCGATGGGGCCGGTGCACCTGAATCTGCCCTTCGAGGAACCACTCCATGCCGGGGTGGAGGCGCTGCAGGGCCTCGCCCATGAGCTGGGCGCCATGGCTGGTCCCACGGAAGAGCTCAGCCATGGTTCCGGCACCAGCGAAGCCACGACCGGCGCTGATCTGCTCGGGCTTGATCCTGATCGTCCCGGGGTGATCGTGGCGGGTCCCTGGCGGGGCAGGCCCAGGCAGTGGCCCGCCTTTGTGGCGGCGCTGGGGCGCTGGCAGCAGCGCAGTGGCTGGCCTCTGCTGGCGGATGGACTCTCCAACCTGCGGGGCCAGGCCGGACTGGAGTTGGTGGCCAGCTACGACCTGTTCCTCGAGGACCCCGACCCCGCTCTGGCTCCCCCCCAGATGCTGAGGCTGGGTCCCCTGCCCGCCAGCCGGCGGCTGCAGAGCTGGCTGGCGGGCTGCGGCGGCCTGCAGGTGCTGATCAGCGAAGGGGATCCACGCCCGCTCGATCCCCTGGGCACGGTCCAGGCCAGCTGCAGCGACGGACTCTCTGCCTGGTGTGCGGCCCAGCCGGCCTCGTTCTGGCGGGGGACCCCCAGCGGCAAGGTCAACCAAGAATTCCTGGCGTGCTGGCAGGCTGCCGAGAGTGGCACCCAGGGCTGGGTGAACACCCAGCTGACGCGCCAGGGAGCCAGCCGCCGGCCCGATGAACCCAGCCTGGCGAGGGCCCTGAGCCAGCTCCTGCCGCCGGGCCTTGCGGTGATGCTGGCCAGCAGCAGCCCCGTGCGCGACTGGGAGAGCTTTGCCGATCCCAACGGCCCCGCCAGGCCCATGTATGGCTTCCGGGGGGCCTCAGGCATCGACGGGACGCTGTCGCTGGCGGCGGGGCTGGCGGAGAGCCTCGGTGGGCTGGTGCTGCTCTGCGGCGATCTGGCCCTGCTCCACGACGCCAACGGCTGGCTCTGGCACCACCAGATGCGGGGCCGGCTCACCGTGGTGCTGATCGAGAACGGAGGAGGCGGCATCTTCGAGCAACTGCCGATCCGCGCGGCGGCGGGCCTGGATTTCGAGCGCCTCTTCGCCATGGGCCAGCCCCTGGATCACACCGCCCTGGCCGCTAGCCATGGTGTGCCCTGTCGGAGGGTGGCAGCCCTGGCCGAGCTGGAGGTGGCCCTGGACTGGGCCCTGGAGCGGCCGGTGGCCCTGCTGGAGGTCAAAACCGACCGCCGGGCCGATGCCCTGTTGCGCCAGCGCCTGCGCCAGGACCGTCCGCGCCAGCTGCTCAGAATGGCTCCCTCCCAGCTCCCGCCGCGATGAGCGTCGATCACACGCCGGCTGACATCCCAAGCCCCGGCCCGGTGCTGCCAGGAGAGAGCCTGGTTTGCTGGCGCTCAGCCGCCAGCTACGAGGACATCCGCTTCGATCTCTGTGGGGAGGGGATCGCCCGGATCGCCATCAACCGTCCGTCCAAACGCAACGCCTTCCGCCCGCGCACGGTGGTGGAGCTCCACGACGCCTTCAGCCGGGTGCGCGATGACCCGCGGGTGGGGGTGGTGCTGTTCACCGGCGTGGGCCCCGCGGTCGACGGGGGCTACGCCTTCTGCGCCGGCGGCGACCAGAGCGTGCGCGGCGATGGCGGCTACCTCGATGAAAGCGGCCTGCCGCGCCTGAACGTGCTCGATCTGCAACGCCAGATCCGCTCCCTTCCCAAGGTGGTGATCGCCCTGGTGGCGGGCTACGCCATCGGCGGCGGCCAGGTGCTGCACCTGCTCTGCGACCTCAGCCTGGCGGCGGAGAACGCCGTCTTCGGCCAGACGGGCCCGCGGGTGGGCAGCTTCGACGGCGGCTTCGGCGCCGGCTATCTGGCGCGCCTGGTGGGCCAGCGCAAGGCCCGGGAGATCTGGTTCCTCTGCCGCCGTTACAACGCCGAGGAAGCTCTGACCATGGGCTTGGTGAACGCGGTGGTGCCGCTGCAGAAGCTGGAGGCGGAGGGGGTCCGCTGGGCCAGGGAGGTGCTGCAGCACAGCCCCACGGCGATCCGTTGCCTCAAGGCCTCCTTCAACGCCGAAACCGATGGCCTGGCCGGCATCCAGGAGCTGGCGGGCCAGGCCACCCACCTCTTCTACCGAACGGCCGAGGGTCAGGAGGGGCGCAATGCCTTCCTCGAGAAGCGTGATCCCGACTTCAGTGATTCCCCCTGGTTGCCCTGAAGCCACTGGGCTGGCGCACCTACTGAAGCCGCCGGAAGCAGAGCGGCTCACGGCGCTCCAGTCCGAGGATCCAGAGACCGCCCGCCAGCTCCTTGAGCCGTTTCAGAAAGAGGGTGCTGTCGCCAGTGGCGATCCACTGGGCCTTGAGGGCGGGCAAGGTCTCCTGCAGAGCTTCGATCGGCAACTCCAGCAGCAGCAGGCTGTGCTTGCCAGCCGCCCGGCGCAGCGCACCCTCCTCACTGCGCTGCCACACCCTCACCAGTAGCTCGAGGGCCTGCTGCCGGCCGACATCACCCGGATCCCCATCGGCCGGCACGGGCTCAAGCAACGATTTCCCCTGCAGTGGCATCGCCCGTTGCCCCCCCTGCTCCAGCAGGGCCAGGGCGATCAGATAAGGAGCGGCAGCCATGGGATTGAACAGCGGAAGGCACTGACACAGTGGCCCCTGGAGCCACGCCAGGCGGGCTGTTCGCCAGATGGACCAGTGCAACCCACGGCGATCCGTTGCCTGAAGGCCTCCTTCACGCCGACCCCATTGGCCTGGCCGCCACTTCGATCGAACCGCCGAGGGTTCAGCACTTCACCCTGGTTCCCCTCAAGGCCCGACTGGCCCGATCGAGCGCCTTGCTGAGCTGCGTCAGCTGCAGCGGCTTGGTCAGAAAGTCGTTCATGCCCGCTTCGAGGGCCTCAGCGCGATCAGCCACCGTGGCTCCAGCCGTGAGCGCCACGATCCATGGGCTTTGCTGATCAGCGCTGTTGCGGCGGATCCGGCGGGTGGCACCCAGGCCATCAAGGCGGGGCATCTGTGCATCCATCACGATCAGGTCCGGATCGAGGGAAGCGTGAAGGGAAACCGCTTCCTCAC
>NZ_JAGQBY010000157.1:0-7186 GCF_024345875.1 Synechococcus sp. EJ6-Ellesmere | reverse complement strand
GGCCATCAGCGACAGCGTGATGGTGTTCAAGCCGGTGGAATGGCGCAACGTGTACCTGGTGATCACCGGGCTGGTGATCTTGCTGGCGGTGATGTTCAGCAGCATCAGCGTACTGGCCTGCCAGCTGGGCCAGGTGTACGTGGAGAAAGGCCCCTAGCTGCTCTACCAGTTGGGGGAGCGCATCTTCGCGAACGGCCTGCTGCTCTCGGTGCTGCAGCTGAGCACCCTGCTGATCCTGCTGCTGGCGGCCAACACCGCCTACGCCGATTTCCCCCGCCTGTCGGCCTTCCTGGCCCAGGACGGATACATGCCCCGGCAGCTGGCCTCCCTGGGTGACCGCCTGGTGTTCAGCAACGGCATCGCCTTGCTGAGCGGTTTCGCCACGGTGCTGTTGCTGGTGTTTGATGGCAGCGTCACACGCCTGATCCCCCTGTATGCCGTGGGGGTGTTCACCAGCTTCACCCTCTCCCAGGCGGGCATGGTTGTGCACTGGTGGAAGGAGCAGCGGGCGGGTTGGCTGTTCAAGGCCCTGGTCAACGGCTTCGGCTCCCTGGTCACGGGGGTGGTGTGCGCGGTGCTGCTCTACAGCAAGTTCCGCCTGGGTGCCTGGGTGATCGTGGTGGCGGTGCCGCTGCTGGTGACCCTGCTGCTCACGATCAAGGCCCACTACCGCCAGGTGGCCCGCCGCCTGCGCCTGGCGCCCGAGGCGCGGCTTCACCTGCCGGAACCCCTGCGTGAGGGTGGCTCGCCGGTGGTGGTGCTGGTGGGGCAGCTGCATCGGGGCAGCTACGAGGCCCTGCGTTACGCCCGCACCATCGCCGACACCCTGGTGGCGGTGCATGTGGATCTCGGCGACGGCCGAGCCGCCGCCTTTCAGGAGCAATGGCAGCGCCAGCTGCCGGAGGTGGAGCTGGTGATCCTGCCCTCCCCCTACCGCTCCCTGATCGAGCCGGTCAAGGAGTTCATCCAGCGGTTCGAGAGCGAGCAGCGCCAGGGAGGTGAGCGCTTCTGCACCGTGGTGCTGCCGGTGTTCGTGACCCGGCAGCGCTGGCAGAACCTGCTACACAACCAGTCGACTTACTTTCTGCGCCAGGCCCTGCGACGGGAGGGCACACGGGTGGTGACCACCGTGGGCTTCTACCTCTGAGCAGCACCCAGACCAGCGCCTGGATCAGCGCTCAGATCAGCCGTGACCCGCTGGCCTGACGGCGCTGGCTGGGGTCGAACACCGCCGCGATCGTGCGGATCAGCCAGCGGCCCACCTCCGTCACCTCCAGGCTGTTGGCCCCCAGGCGCACCAGTCCGTCGGCTTCGAGGGCCTGGAGATCGGCCCACTCTCTGGCGAACTGGCGCCGGGCCTCGAGGGGCTGCCCCAGGGCGATGGTGTCGAAATCCACCGCGAAGCGGCACATCAGGCTCTGGATGATCGAGCGTCGCAACAGCACCGCCGGATCCCGCACCACCAGGCCCCGCTCCACCGGCAGATGGCCCTCGTCAAGGGCCTGCACATAGGCCTTCAGCGTGCGCTGGTTCTGGCTGAATAGCGTCTGGAACTGGCTGATCGCCGTGACGCCGATGCCGAGCAGATCACGCTCGCCGCCGGTGGTGTAGCCCTGGAAATTGCGGTGCAGCTTCCCCTGCCGCGCCGCCAGCGCCAGGCTGTCGCTTGAACGTGCGAAGTGGTCCATGCCGATGGCGTCGTAGCCATTGCCGGTGAAGGTGGCGTAGGCGTGCTGCAGCATCCGGATCCGCTCCCGCTGGCTGGGCAGGTCGTCGGCGGCGATTCTGCGCTGCAGGGGCAGTTGCTCGGGCAGATAGGCGAAGCTGAACAGTGACACCCGCTCCGGCCGCAGCTCCTGCACCAGGGCGATCGTGCTGGCGAACCGCTCGGGGGTCTGCAGCGGCAGCCCGCAGATCAGATCGACGTTGACGCTCTCGAAGGCCGCCTCCCGCATCCATTCCATCGCCCGGCGGAGTTGATCCACCGGCACGATCCGGTTCACAGCGGCCTGCACCTGCGGGTCGGCATCCTGGATCCCGAAACTGATGCGGTTGAAGCCGAGCCGGCGCAGGTTCAGCACCTGATCGCGGCTGAGGAACTCCGGGTTCACCTCGATCGAGGCTTCCAGTTCCGGGGCGAGATCGAAGTGCTCCCCGATCAGCTCCCAGAGCTGGCCCTGCTCCTGGGGGTTGAGGTAGTTGGGTGTGCCGCCGCCCCAGTGCAGCTGTCCCAGCCGCCGCCGCCGGCCCGAGGCCTGGGTCACCAGGGCCAGCTCCCGGGCCAGGGCCTGCAGGTAAGGCCCCACCACTGTCGAGCCGGCCTGGGTGGTGATGCGGTTACAGCCGCAGTACCAGCAGGCATGGCGACAGAAGGGGACGTGCACGTACAGCGAAAGATCCGCCGTGGTCGCTTGCCGCAGCTGGCTCTCCAGATCGCCCGGGCCGACACCGGTGTGAAAGGCGGCGGCGGTGGGATAGCTGGTGTAGCGGGGAACGGGCTTGTCGTACTTGACCAGCAGGGGGAGCAGCTCGGGCTGGGACCTGGTGGGGGCCAGCGCCGTGGGGGTGGCGAGTTCTCCCAGTTCGGCGAGCAGGCGCTGGGTGTCGTGGAAGGCGACCACCGCTTCATCCAGCAGCTCCGCCTCCTCGGTCTCGCTGAGCTCGAGTTGCTCCATGGCGTCGTGGAGGGCCTGCTTCAGTTCCGGGATCGGGCGCTCGAACTGCCAGAAGCGCAGGGATGGCAGGCCATGGGCGGCCAGGATCGCGTTGGCCTGCTGGGCGAGCTGCTGCCCGCCGGAGAGATCGCCGCCGTAGCGCACGTACACATGGGCCAGGAAGCGGTGTGGCTCCTGCCGGGCGAGGGTGCCCAGGTGCTCCAGCCAGGCCTCGGCCGCGGCCGAGGGCCCGCTGGTTTCGATGCCAGCCACCAAGGCTGCGTCGTGGCGCAGGGCTTCGCTGCGGTTGAGGGCACTCCAGGGGAGGTTTGGCGCGCCCAGGGCGGCGGCCAGTTCGGGACCGCGTTGCTCGATCAGCGCGTAGGCCGGGCCGAGGGCGCGGATCAGGGCCGCCAGCTGCAGGGGGCTGGCCTGGCCCGCGAGCAGGGCCCTGGAGAAGGTCATGCCCTCGGCCCGGTGATGGGCGGCGCCGATGCGGCCATGCAGGCGCCGGACTCTGGGACCGAAGCCTCGGCGGGCCGCGGCATCAGCGGCACTGGCGTGGTTGGAGATGGCCTGGCCTGAGCCGTGTTGGCCTGAGAGGGCGTTGGGGAGGGTGGTGGTCATGTCGAACGGTGCCGGTGGGGCGGCGATGGCCCCTGGAGTGGAGCGGGCGTCGCTGGGCTTACGATATAACACTAGCGTAGATACATGGAGCCGTTTGGATTTCATGTGGCGTTTCCGTTGCAGCGTCCGGATCCGTCAAGCCCCCTCAGGCGGCTGGCTGCTCCCCTGCTGCTGGCGCCCCTGGGTGCACCTCGTTGGAGCCCTCGGCGCCGCTCACACCTGATCACAGCTGAGCACCTGGGCGTCATCCCACAGGCACAGATTGGAGCCATGGTGTAGAGGTACAACCGCTCTTCATCGCCGCGAAGCCTCCCGGAAAGCTCCAGGCCGTCATGAGCCGGATTCCAGTGCTGCGAGCTTCCGCGCCGCCAGCTGATGATCCGGCGCAACCGCAGGTGTCGCTGCGCTCGCCGCCCCCCCGCTGGCTGATTGCTGCGGCCGTGCTGATCACGCTGGGCTTGGCCGGCGGCGGCTGGTTGATCTGGCAGCAGCGTCAGACGCAGGCCAGGCAGGCCGAGCTGGCGGCTCAGACCGCGCCGGTGGAGCGCCGTGAGGTGATCCTGAAGGTGACGGCCGCCGGCTCGATCCGCCCCACCACACCAGTGAACATCAGTCCGAAGCAACCCGGACGCATTGCGGCATTGGGCGTGGATCAGGGGGATCAGGTCCGCGCCGGCCAGATCCTGGCGCGGATGGATGACAGCAACCTGCGCGGCACCTTGCTCAGGGCCCAGGGAACGGTGGCGGCGGCGGTGGCCAACCTGAATAAGCTGCAAGCCGGCAACCGGCCCCAGGAGATCGAGGAGGCCCGGCGCAATCTGCAGGTGGCCGTGGCCGAGCAGATCGCTGTGGGCTCCACCTACCGCAGCAATCTTCAGCTCTATGGCTCCGGGGCGATCGCCCGGGTGACGTTCGATGCCAGCCGCTCGGCGTTTCTCGCCAGTGAGGCACGGGTGAGTGCCCTGAAGGCACATCTGGATCTGATCGAGGCAGGCAGCCGAGCCGAGGACATCGCGGCTGCCCGGGCCCTGCTGCAGCAGGCACGGGGTGATCTCACCTCGATCCAGGCTCAGCTGGAGGACACCGTGATCCGCGCCCCCTTCACGGGGGTGATCACCCAGAAGTACGCCGACGTCGGGGCCTTCGTGACCCCCACCACCTCGGCCAGCGCCACCAGTTCGGCCACCTCCTCATCGATCCTGGCCCTGGCCAGCACATTGGAGGCGGTGGCCAACGTGGCGGAAGTGGACGTGGGTGCGATCCGGCCCGGCCAGAAGGTGGAGCTGCAGGTGGACGCCTTCCCTCGCCAGGTGTTCCGTGGAACGGTGCGGCTGGTGGCACCGGAAGCGGTGGTGGAGCAGAACGTGACCAGCTTCCAGGTGCGGATCGCCCTGGCCGATGACGCCCACCGCAAGCTCCGCTCCGGCATGAACCTCACGGCCAATGTGCTGGTGGGCCAGCGGCCCAGTGCTCTGCTGATCCCCACCCCAGCCATCGTCAGCGAACGGGGCGGCACCGGGGTGATGGTGCCCGGCGGCGACGGCCGCCCCAGGTTCCGCCCCGTGCAGGTGGGAGCCACGATTGGTACCCGCACGGAAGTGGTGAGCGGCCTGAAGGAAGGCGATCGGGTCTATGTCTCAGCGCCTGGAGGGCGCCGGCCCAACAGCCGGCCGGTGACCGGTTCTTCGCCCTTCCAGCAGCCCCGCGGCCAGGGCCGGACGCCACGCTGATGCGAACACCCCTTCAGGGTCACCCGCGCCCGCGCAGAGGCAGTGATCTGGGCGAAACGATCGCGCTGGCCTGGTCGTCGCTTCTGGCCAACCGGATGCGCTCGGCGCTCACGATGCTGGGGGTGATCATCGGCATCGGCGCTGTGATCAGCATGGTGACGATTGGTCGCGGCGCCCAGCTCCAGACCGAGAACCAGCTGAAATCACTGGGCTCGAACCTGATCTTTGTTCAGAGCGGCGTGGCGGCCGGCGGCGGCCCTGCCTCGCGGGGAGCGGGCTCGGCCACCACGTTGATCTGGGAGGACGCCAAAGCGATCGACGCGTCCATTCCGGCCGTGGCGGATGTGGCCCCGAACCTGAGTCAGCGCACCCAGGTCGTGCTGGCTGAGCGCAACACCAACACCACGGTCGTGGGCAGCACTCCGGCCTACGTGAGGGTGCGCGACTTCCTGCCCCTGAGCGGGAGGTTTTTCAACGAGTCCGAACTCAATCAGGCTGCCCGGGTGGCGGTGCTGGGGCAGACCGTGGTCGACAGCCTGGGGCTGACAGCCAGCAGCGCGCTCGATCGCACGATCCGCATCCGCGGCGAGACGTTCACGGTGATCGGCACCCTGGAATTCAAGGGCAGCACCGGCTTCCGCGATCAGGACGATCAGGTGTTGATCCCCCTCACCACGATGGCCTCGCGCATCGTTGGGGTGAACACCACGGCAGGCGTGTCGGTGGACAGTATCGCGGTTTCCGCGCGCTCGGCCGAGAGCATGGAGGCGGCTGAGTATCAGATCACCAATCTTCTGCGGCTTCGCCACCGGATCGTGCCGCCGCGGGACGACGATTTCTTCATCCGCAACCAGGCCGATCTGGTCAGTGCCTCCAACGCCGTGGCCAATGTGTTCACGGCGTTGTTGGGGGGATCGGCCGCCATCTCCCTGCTGGTCGGGGGAATCGGGATCATGAACATCATGCTGGTCTCGGTCACCGAGCGCACCCGGGAGATCGGCATCCGCCGTGCCATCGGTGCCCGCTGTAGTGACATCCTGCGCCAGTTCCTGATCGAGTCCACTGTGCTGTCGTTGGCAGGCGGACTGCTGGGGGTCCTGCTCGGAGTGGTGGCGTCGCTGGCGATCAATGCGGCTTTCGGCTGGAGCAGCGGAATCGCCGTCGATGCGGTGGGTTGGTCGCTGGCCTTCTGCCTGGTGATCGGGGTGTTCTTCGGGGCCTATCCCGCCAACAGAGCCGCCCAGCTCGACCCGATGACAGCTCTGCGCAGCGACTGAACCATGCTGCAACTGCGCAGGATCACCAAGGCGTATCGGATGGGCGACGTGGACGTGCCGATTCTGCACGGCATTGATCTCACGGTGCTGCGCGGAGAGTATGCGGCGATCGTGGGAACCTCCGGCTCGGGGAAGTCCACCTTGATGAACATTCTGGGCTGCCTGGAGCAGCCCACCAGTGGCCAGTACTACTTCGATGCTCGTGACATCACCCGGCTGAGCGACAACGAACGCACCGACATCCGCAACATCCAGATCGGGTTTGTGTTCCAGCAATTCAATCTGCTTCCCCGTCTCACCGCTCTCCAGAACGTGATGCTGCCGATGGTCTATGCGGGCTACGCACGGGCTGAGCGGCGCGAGCGTGCCGAAGCGATGCTGGAGCAGGTGGGGCTTGCTGACCGCCTGGCCAATCGCCCCAACCAACTGTCCGGAGGGCAGCAGCAGCGGGTGGCGATCGCCCGGGCGCTCGTGAACCAGCCTGAGCTGCTGCTGGCCGATGAACCCACCGGGGCACTGGATACACGCACCGGCGGGGAAGTGATCGAGCTGATCTCGGGGCTCCACGCCAGTGGCCTCACGATCGTGCTGGTCACCCACGACCCTTCGGTGGCCCAGAACAGTGGCCGGATCATCCAGCTCCAGGACGGCCGGATCATCGCCGATCAACCACAGTCTGTCGGCGGCCAGATCCGCTGAAGGACCTGCGAGAAAGGGTGTTCATCCGCACCGGCGCTGTGCCCAGGTGCGGCGGCGGGGGCATCCTGGGTCTGAGGTGGACTGGTTTTTCTGGACAGCCCCCATCGTTAACCTCTGAGGCGGGGTACCGCCCCTGAAAGGGGCTCCCACCGATGAGCAAACGCCGCACCCACAGCCCCGAGTTCAAAGCCAGGGTCGC